>JBGPMT010000092.1:0-9938 GCA_041487135.1 Binataceae bacterium (SeqCode)
ACTACCTGGTCGCGATCGGCGATCGCGCGAGCCTGGGTCGTCTGGCCGAAAGCGTGAGCACGTAGCCCGCTCAACCAGCGATCGATTTCGTGGGGAAACAGGAAGTCGGTTGAGCCATGGAGCCTGGCCTGGACGCGATATTCGGACGCCTCTCCGTGGCCTTGGCGCTTGGGTTGTTGATCGGCCTGGAGCGCGGATGGGAACGGCGCGACGCTCCGGAAGGCCATCGTACTGCGGGATTTCGCACCTTCGGCCTGATCGGTCTGCTCGGCGGCGTTTCGACGCTCCCGATCGCGGGGCTGCGGCAGTGGCTCGCGCCGGTGATGCTGGCGGGCCTCGCGCTTACCGTCGCGCTCGGGTACTGGCGAAGCTCCGAAGAGGGGCGCGATATCAGCATGACCAGCGCGGTCGCGGCGCTGCTGACCTTCGTACTGGGCGGGATAGCGGGAGCCGGCGAGCTGACCGTCGCCGCCGCCAGCGCCGTGGTCGTGACCATCCTGCTGGGCTTCAAGCCGGAACTCCATCGCTTCCTGCAACAGATCGTGCGCGAGGAGCTCGAAGCGACGCTCCGGCTGCTGCTGATTTCGGTGGTCGTGCTGCCGATTCTCCCCGACCGCGGCTTGGGGCCATGGCAGGCGCTCAATCCGTACCGGATCTGGTGGATGGTCGTGCTGGTCGCGGCGATTTCCTACCTGGGCTATTTCGCCAACCGGATGATCGGCTTGCGCGGCGGCGTGATCGCGACCGCACTGTTCGGCGGCGTCGCGTCGTCGACAGCCGTGACGGTCAGTCTCTCGCGCGAGGCAAAGGATCGGCCGGCGAGGACCAATCTTTTCGCGGCGGGAATAATTGCCGCCTCGGGAATCATGTTTCCGCGCATGATCGCGATCGCTGCCATCGTGGCGCCCGGCCTCGCGATCCCGCTCGCGATTCCGTTGCTCGCCGCAGCGCTGGTATCGTTCGCCCTGGCCGCGCTGGTCTGGTGGATTCACCGGGACCACGCCCTGAATCGCGATGCGGCTGCACAATTCCGCAACCCGCTCGATTTGCGCACCGCCTTCGAGTTCGGGGCCTTCTTCACGATCATCACGTTCGTGTCGCAGGCCGCCCAGCAGACCGCCGGAGCAGGCGGACTTTACCTGGTCAGCGCGCTTTCGGGCCTGGTCGATGTCGACGCGATCACGCTCTCGGTCGCCAACCTGTGGAGCAAGGGACAGGTGGTGCCGGCCGTCGCCGTGGGCGCGATCGCGATTGCAGCCGCGGTGAACACGATCGTCAAGTCAGCGCTGGCCGTGGCGCTTGGCGGTCCGCGGCTCGGTATATGGGTAGGCGGTCCGCTCCTGATCGCGCTCGCCGCGGGTGCCGTGGTCTTTTGGCTGAGCCTATAACCTCATCGGCTTGTCCGCGCCCGCCCGGTGGTCCGCCTATTTCAGAAAATCGAGCAAGCCGCGCCGGAGAATCGCGTCGAGATAGGGAATCAGCTCTCCGACCGAGACAAACTCCGTGAGCGTTACCCAGCGGGCGTCGGTATGTTCATACGGACGCAGGCGGATCGGTGCTGGCGCGCCGCGCACGCGGCATGAGTAGAGCGCCTGGATATAGGGCTCGGCTATCGCCTTGTTCAGTCCGAGCATCCGATCGATCTCGATCGCGAGCCCGGTCTCTTCCGCCACTTCGCGAAGCAGGCAGTCCTCGACGCTCTCGCCGAGCGCGAGATGGCCGCCGGGCAGGTCCCATGAGCCGGGCCGATAGCTCATTTCGGGCGCGCGCCTGAGGATCAGGACTCGTCCGCGCACCACGATCGCGGCATGCGCGCCGAAAAAGAATCGCTCCTCGGCCATCGCTAGCGTCCCCCGCGCCGCCCCCATCCGCCGCCCCCCGGGGTTTCGATCCGGATACGGTCGCCGGCGCGGGCGTTGAAATTGGTCTTGGCCGGAAGCCTGATGCGCCGGCCGCCGCGGACCAGAAAGTTGGCGCCGGGTTTGGCGTCACCGCCGCCATTGAGCCCCCAGGGCGCCAACTTGCGACGGTCGGTCAGCAGGCTCGCGCTCGAGTCGACCAGGCATTCGATCTCGCGAATCAGCCCGTCGCCGCCGCGCGCCCGTCCCGCTCCGCCCGATCCGCGCCGCAGACGATACTCGGTGACGCGCATCGGATAGTAGGCCTCGAGCGCCTCGATCGGCGTGTTGAGCGTGTTGGTCATGTGCGTATGGATACCCGACGCGCCGGGATGGCCCGGAGCCGCACCGGCGCCGCCCGCAACGGTTTCGTAGTAGGAGAAATGGCGGGCGCGGAATCGATCGTAACCGCCCACCGTCAGGTTCGACATCGAGCCGGAACTCGCCGCCGGGATTCGATCGGGAGCGGCCTTGGCGAGCGCCCGGAACAACACGTCAACGATCCGCTGCGAGGTCTCGACGTTGCCGCCGGCGACCGCCGCCGGGGGCAGCGCGTTGACGATCGTGCCGGGCGGGGCGATCACCTCGATCGGACGCATCAGGCCCTCGTTGGCCGGCACCGCCTCCGCGGCCAGGCACTTCATCGCGTAGAACGTCGCCGAAAGCGTGATCGCGTAGTTGGCATTGACCGAGCCGCGCACCTGCGCGGCGGAGCCGGTGAAATCGACCCGCGCGCGGCCGCCGCGCAGCGCGATCGCGACCCGCAGCCGAATCGGGCCGGTGCCGAAACCGTCATCGTCGAGGAAATCCTCGCCGCGGTAGATTCCGGGGCGCAGCCGGGCAAGCGTCGCGCGCATCAGCCGGTCGGCGTAATCCTTGAGCGCCTCCATCGCATCGCTCACCGGCCGCCGGCCCATCGTATCGACCAGCGCCAGCAGCCGGTCGCGCCCGACGCCGAGCGCGGCGATTTGCGCACGCAGGTCGCCCTGGCGTTCCTCGGGCACGCGCGTATTGGCCAGAAACAACTCGAAGACGTCGCGCGCGGGCTCGCCGCCGACGACGATCCTGACCGGCGGCAGGCGAAAACCCTCCTGGTAGATCTCGGTTGCCAGCGCCATCGATCCCGGCGCCATCCCGCCCATATCCGCATGATGGGCGCGGTTGGCGGCAAAGGCGAAGGGCCGGCGCTGGCCGGGAATAAAGATTGGCGCCACCAGCGTCAGGTCTGGAAGATGGGTGCCGCCGGCGAACGGGTCATTGACCGCCGCGATATCGCCCGGGCCAAGCGCGAGCCGCTCGATCGCGGCGCGCACCGAGAGCGGCGTCGATCCGAGATGCACCGGGATATGGGCGGCCTGCGCGATCAACTCGCCGCGCGCGTCGAACAGCGCGCACGAGTAGTCGTGCCGCTCCTTGATATTCGGCGAGAAGGCAGTCTGCCCGAGCACCACGCCCATCTCTTCGGCGATCGCGCCGAGCCGGCTGTTCATCACGGCGAGCGCCACGGGATCGAGCTTCATCGCGGCGCCTCCAGGTGCAGATTGCCGAAGTCGTCGACCCGCAGCCGAAACTCGGGCGCGACGTAGGCGGTGGTCGAAAGCTCGACGATCACGCACGGGCCCGCCAGCCGCAGTCCCGCGCCAAGCGCGTCGCGCGCGTAGACCGGCACCGTCCGGCGGCGATCGCCAACCAGCGTCGCGATCCGGCTGAGCGGCACGGGACGACCGCGGGTTTTCGCGATACGCGCCGGCGCGATCGCGTGCTCGGCGGCGCTCGCGCGCAGCCTGAGGTTCACTACCTCGACCGCCGCCTCCGGCGCGCTGTGGCCGAAGGTCTGGCGATGGGCCGCGTGGAAATCGGCGACGAACCGCGGGGTCATCGCGATCTCGAGTTCATAGGACTGCCCGCGATAGCGCATGTCGGCCCACAGTTCATGGCGGATACGATCGGGCCGGGCGCCTTCGGCGATCAGTTCGCGCGCCGCCCGCTCGGCCATCGGCCGAGCGCGCCTCACCAGCCGGGCGTGGAGCGGGGTGGCATCGCGAATCGTCAGCGAGTATTCGCGGCCCAGCGGCGAGCCCAGCGCGCCCCACGCGCACAGCAGCCCCGGATTGCGCGGCATCACGATGTGCCGGATGCCGAGATCCAGCGCCAGTTCCGAGGCATGCATTGGGCCCGCGCCGCCGAACGCCATCAGCGCGAAATCGCGCGGATCGAAGCCACGCTCGATAGTGATCACGCGGAGCGCCCGCTCCATGTTGGCGTTGACCACGCGAATCACGCCGCGCGCGGCGCCCAGCGTGTCGATGCCCAGCGCGCGGCTGAGCCGTCCGATGGCGCGCGCCGCGCGTTCGGGAAAGAGCTCCATGCGGCCGCCGAGAAAATTTCCGGCCACCAGCCGGCCCGCGACCAGGTTGGCGTCGGTGACCGTCGGCGCCTCGCCGCGCCCGTAGCAGGCGGGACCCGGGTTCGCGCCTGCGCTCTCGGGGCCGACCCGCAGCGATCCGCCCGCATCGACGCTGGCAAGCGATCCCCCGCCCGCGCCGACCGTATGGATATCGATTATGGGCGTGCGGACCGCATAGCCGGCCGGATAGCTGAGCGTGCGGATATGCGCGCGCCGATCGAACAGCGATACGTCGGTCGAGGTGCCGCCCATGTCGAAGGTGATGAAGCGATCGACGCCGATACTGCGCACCAGCGCGGCCGCGCCGATCACGCCGGCGGCGGGTCCGGACAGGATGGTGCGCACCGGTTCCTGCCGGGTCTGCTTCGCGCCGGTCGCGGCGCCGTTGGATTGCATCACGCGCAGCCGCGCCGGCGCCAGCCGCCGCTCGAGGTTCTGCAGATGCGAGACCATCCGCAGCGCCACGTAGGCGTTCACCACCGTAGTCGAGAGGCGCTCGTACTCGCGGTATTCGGGGAGGATTCGATGAGAGACGGAAAGCGGGATACCGAGCGGCTCGAGCGCGCGCGCCAGCGCCTCCTCGCTGCGCGGGTTCGCGTAGCAATGCAGCAGGCAGACGGCGAGAGCCCCGGCGCCGCTGCGGCGCGCCAGCCGCACGGCGTGCGCGAGCGCGGCGCGGCTGAGCGGCTCCGCGATCGTGCCGTCGAACAGGGTTCGCTCCTTAAGTCCGAAGCGGAGCGCGCGCGCCACCAGCGGCGCGGGGCGCGCGGGTGCTAGCGCGTAGAGATCGGAGCGGTTCTGGCGTCCGATCTCGATCAGGTCCTCGAAGCCGGCGTTGGTGAAGAGCGCGACCCGCGCCCCCTTGCCTTCGAGCAGCGCATTGGTGGCGACGGTCGTGCTGTAGGTCACCATCGCGGGCACCGCGCCGCCGAGCAGCTCGCGGATTCCAGCGACCACCGCGCGCGCCGGATCGTCGGGCGTGGAGAGCACCTTGTGAACGCGGATTTCACCGCCGGCCAGCGCGACCAGGTCGGTGAAGGTCCCGCCGGTATCGACGCCGACCAGGATCGCACTCGCGCGGCGACGATTGCCCGGCGCTCGTGGACCGGCGCTACGCCGCACGGAGGATGACCTTGAAGTTCGAGCCGTCGGCGGCAGCTTTCATGGCGGTCACGCCGTCCTCCAGCGGATAGACGGCGGAGATAAGCGGCGCGGGATCGACGCGTCCGGCGCAAAGCGCGTCGAGCGCCGGCCCCAACCGGCCGCATCGCGAGCCGATAACGGTAATCTCGTTGACCACCAGCGGCGCCAGGTTGGGCGAGGCCGTGGCGGCAGCGGTGCTCTTCAGGATCAGCCGGCCACGCGGGCGCACCAGTTCGAGCGCGCGTTTGAGCCCCGCGGCGCGCCCGGTCGCGTCGATCACCACGCCGAATCCGGGCTTAAACTCTGATTCAAGTGATACTTTAACTCCGAGCGCGGCCAGCAGCTCGAGCTTGTCGCGATGATGGCCGCCGACGATCGGCCTCAGACCTTCGGCCCCGAGCGCCAGCGCGAGGAGCGCGCCCAACCGGCCGTCGCCAAGGATCGCGATCGATTCGGACGCTTCCAGCCGGGTCTGTTCGAAAATCTCGTAGGCGGCCGCCAGCGGCTCGCAGAAGACCGCGAGCTGGTCGGGGAGCGAATCGGGAACCGGCAGCAGGTTATCGTCGGGCAAGGTCAGGTAATCGGCGAAGGCGCCGTCGCGGCCGAGGATTCCCAGCACGGTGCGGGTCGGGCAATGACGTCCGAGTCCGCTCCGGCACCATTGGCAGGTCTCCGCTCCGCAAGCCGCATTGATCTCCCCGACCACTCGTCGCCCGGTGAGCCCGGGACGTCCACTCTCGACCACCCGGCCGACAAACTCATGGCCGGGGACGCCGCGGTAGGTCATGTAGCCGCGCGCCAGTTCCAGGTCGGTGCCGCAGATTCCGGCCAACTCGACCCGCACCAGGCTCTCGCCGGGTTTGGCCGCAGGCTTTGGATAATCCCGGCGAAAAGCGAGCTCGTGATCGAGGAATAGCGCGCGCATCTCTTGCTATGGGAAAAAGCCGACGCCGGCAGTCGGCATGGCCGCCCGCAACGGGTCACAGCGGCGGACAATCTAGACGGAAAAGGCGGCGAGTTCCAGCCTGATGCGAGCGGTTGCGAATTGGAAGAGACCGGTTCTGTCCGGCCGGCGATCGGATTACTTCGCGGCGCTCTTCTCCGATCCCGAGGTTTTCGCCGATTCGGAGGACGACGACTTGGCCGTATCGGACTTGTTGGAATCGGACTTGGCGGATTCCGACCCCGATGCCCCGGAACCCGAGCTCCCGCCGTTGGCCGCCGTCGAGTCGGACTTGGCCGCGCCCTTGGCGTCCTTGGACTCGGGCTTCGTGGACCGGGCGTAATCGGTCGCGTACCATCCTGAGCCCTTCAGTACGAACGAGGTCCGCGACATCAGCCGCTCGACTTTGCCCTTGCAGGTCGGGCATTTCCTGAGCGGGGACTCGGTGATGCGCTGCATCAGCTCGAAGGTCCCGCATTTCACGCACTGATATTCGTAGATCGGCATGGTCGTCAGATTCGCTGGCGCGCCGGCGCAAAAACGTCCCGGAAGTCCAGGTAAATATCGAGACGTTGATGGTCAACGACGCCGGTCATCCACTCTATTTTCCTTTAAATCCGGCGCGCGCGCGAGCCCCCGGATTTTCTCGGCCAGCGCGCCCGGATTCGGGCATTGGATACGAAACAGCTTGGCCCGCCCCCGCGCTCCCCGCTCGAGCACAATCGATGAGCGGGACACCAAGAGCGCCGCAGCGATAACCTCGACCAGCTCGGCATTGGCGCGCCCCTCGACGGCCCGCGCATGGACGGTGACGGCGAGCCCGTTGCGCCCCAGGCCAACGATCCCGCGCCGCGACGAGCCGGGACGCGCGGTCACCTGGAGCGTTACCGACCCGGCGCCGATCCGAAGCCAGGCTGGCGACGGCGGCGCGCTCATCAGGCGAGACTGGTCAGCAGCATGTAGACGTTGGGCAGCAGCCAGACCTGCAGGAACTCGACCACCAGCAGCACAATCAGCGGCGAAAAATCGATTCCGCCAAACACCGCTGGCACACGCTCACGGATCCAGTCGAAGACCGGTTCCGTCAGGCTGTAGATCGTGCGCACCAGCGGATTATACGGATCGGGCTGCACCCAGCTCAGCAGGGCCGAGATGATCACCACCCAGAAATAAAGCGTGAGCAGCGGAGAGATGACCCGGAAGAAGATGAAGGCGACCAGCCCAACCCACCCGATATACACTTCTGCAGCGGCTCCTTATCATCCACGCCCAAGTTCTCGCGATCGTTCGGCGGCGGCGTGAACTGCGTGCGCCACAATATCAGAAAAGCCTTCCGCGTCGAACCGGCGCAAGGCCGCCTCGGTGGTCCCGCCCGGCGAGGCGACCCGGCGAATCAGCTCGGCGGGTTCGAGCTTAAGCCGGCGCATGCTCTCCTCGGCGCCGCGGATGGTCTGCAAGGTCATTTGGAATGACAACTCGGGCGGCAGCCCGTCGGCCGTCGCAGCATCGGCCAGCGCCTTGGCGAAAAGATAGACGTAGGCTGGTCCGCTGCCGGAAAGCGCCGTCACCGCGTCGAGCATCGCCTCGTCGCGGAGCGCGACCGCCTCGCCCACCGCACCGAAGAGCCGCATCGCAAAGGTTTCATCGGCGCGCGTTGCCAGGCGCCCGCGCACCATCGCCGTCATCCCTCGGCCGACCATCGCGGGCGCGTTCGGCATCACGCGGATCACTCGGGCGCGCGGCCCCAGCCCCTGCTCCAGCCGCGCGATCGTGACGCCCGCGGCGATCGAGATAAAGAGCCGTGAGGCGGCCGCAGTGCGTGCGCTTTTGCCGCCGCGCTTTGCGTCCGGGCGCGCGGCACCCGCCGTCGCCTCGCGCAACTCCTCCATCATCGGGTCGATCACTTGCGGCTTGACCGCGATCAGCAGGGCCGAGGCGGAGGCCAGCACCTCGCGATTGGCCGCCGTGGTAGCGATCCTGAAGAGCCGGGCGAGCCTGCGCCGGCGCGCCGGTTCCGGGTCCGACGCGATCAGGTCGGAGGCTTTGAAGACACGATTAACCAGCAGCCCATGGATCATCGCTTCGCCCATGTTGCCGCCGCCGATAAAGCCGAGCTTCTTCATCTGCCGCGTTCGCCAAAGACCGCGCGCCCGACGCGCACGATCGTCGCGCCCTCCTCGATGGCGACCTCGAAATCGTCCGTCATGCCCATCGATAGGTCGCTTAGCGCAAGCTTGCAGGTGCGGGCAAGGTGGTCGCGCAAATCGCGCAGCCGCGCGAAGTAGGGGCGCGAGGCCGCGGCGCTTGCGCCCGGCGGCGGTATCGTCATCAGTCCGCGCACCTCGACCAGGCCGCGCACCGCGGTAATCAGCGGTCCGGCCGAGGCGGGAGCGACACCGCTCTTGCTCGCCTCGCCGCCCAGGTTGATCTCGATCAACACCGGTATCGGCGGGCTCTCCCGCGCGCGCGCAAGCGCCTGCGCCAGCGCCTCGGAGTCGAGGCTCTGGATCATCGCGAAGGTGGCGGCCGCGAGTTTCGCTTTGTTGCGCTGCAGATGGCCGATCAGATGCCAGCGGAGATCGCCGAGATCGGCGAGCGATTCGCGCTTGGCCACCGCCTCCTGCACGTAATTTTCACCGAACTCGCGCGCGCCGGCGGCGTAGGCGGCGCGAATCGCCTCGGGCGGCTGGGTCTTGCTGGCGAGCAACAGCCGCACGGATTCGGGATCGCGACCGGCGCGCCGGGCCGCGGCGCGCATCCGATCGCGGACCGCATCGAGGCGCGCACCGATCTCGCCCGCGCTCAACATCCAGCGCCGCCCTCGGGAGTGGCGCTCTGAGGGATGACGCCATGACGGGCGAGCGCGGCGAGTACCTCGCGCATCGGCAATCCCATCACGTTGTCGCGCGAGCCCTCGACGCCCGCGATGAACTCCGCGCCGCGATCCTGGATTCCATAGCCGCCCGCCTTGTCGAAGGGGTCGCCGGTGGCGATGTAAGCATCGATCTCGGCCGCGCCAAGCTCGCGAAACCTGACGCGGCTCTCCACCGCCGCCGCCTCCAGGATCGCACCGCCCCGCGCGATCGCGAACGCTGTCACCACCAGGTGCGTGCGCCCCGACAGCATCTTGAGCATCGTGTGCGCCTCGTGGTCGTTCCTCGGCTTGCCGAGAATTTGCTCCTCGATTTCGACCACCGTATCGGCCCCCAGTACGATCGGGTCGGCGATATGCCGCGAGACCGACGCCGCCTTGTCGCGCGCCATCCGGAGCGCAAACTCCGCGGCCGGCTCGCCGGGGCGGCGGCGTTCATGCAGGCGGCTCTCGAGCACCGAAAAACTCAAGCCCGCCGCGCTCAAGAGCGCGCGGCGCCGCGGCGACCCGGAAGCCAGTACCAGCCTGGGCGCGGAGTGATCCACGGCCTCGACTCTTGCCAAAGGCCGGCGGGTGCGCAAGTAGGCGCCCCGCGTGCGCACGATGGATTGAAGCGCCGCGGAGCGTGGAGTAACCACGATCAGATGAGATTGCGGATCGCGATCGCGGCTGGCT
>JBGPMT010000093.1:0-9903 GCA_041487135.1 Binataceae bacterium (SeqCode)
AGGCCGAACGCTGCCGCCGGCTGCCGGACGAAAACATCCGCGCGCTCGAGAAAGCGGGCCTGTTCAAGCTGATGACGCCGCAGCGCTGGGGCGGGCATTGCGCTTCGTTCCGGACGCTGGTGATGACCGCGGCCGAACTCGCGCGCGCCTGCCCCTCGACCGGATGGATCCAGTCGGTCGCCAACAACAGCACCTGGACCGCGACCCTGCTGCCCGACCGCGGGCAGGAAGAGGTCTTCGCCGACGATCCCGGGGCGCGGGCCTGCTCGGTCTATGCCCCGGTCCCGGACGTGCGCGCGGTCGATGGCGGGTTCGTGATAAGCGGGCGATGGGACTACGCCTCGGGATGCTGGCATGCGTCGTGGGCGGTGCTCGGCTTTCTAATCCAGGGCGCGGATGGCAAGGTCGCTGATCACGGCGTCGCGGTCATCCCGATGCGCGAGCTTTCGATCGAGGACACCTGGTTCGCCGCCGGGATGAAGGGCACCGGCTCGGCCACGATTGTCGCCAACGAGGTTTTCGTGCCGCATCACCGGGTGCTCTCCTTTCCGCGCCTGCTCGCGGGCGAGCGCCCCGCCCGGCGCCATAACGGCGAGTTCACGGATTATCTGTCGATGATGCCGATACTATCGGTCAACCTGGTCGCGCCGCCGCTCGGGATGGCGCAGGCGGTGCTCGAGCTGGTGGCCGAGGGCACGCATCGGCGCGGCATCACCTACACGGTCTATGGCCGCCAGAGCGACTCCGCCGTGGTGCATCATCAGATCGGCGAAGCGGCGCTGAAGCTCGACAGCGCCTGGCTCCATACCTTGCGCGCGGCCGACGAGATCGACGCCGGGGGGCGCGCCGGGCGCCATCTGGACTATCTCACGCGCGCGCGGATCCGCGGCGATGCGGGCTACGCGGCGCGCCTCGTGCGCGAGGTGATCGATCAGCTCATCTCGATCGGCAGCTCGGGCGCTTTCGCCGAAGCGAATCCGCTGCAGCGTTTCTGGCGCGACGCCAACCTCGCCAGCCGCCACGCGGCGCTGACCATCGGTCCATGCCTGGAGCTTTACGGCCGCGCCTTCCTGGGAGTCTCGCCGAATATCACCGAAATGATCTGACGCTGCCGCGGCTGACCCGGTTTGCAATCCGCGCCGGCCCCGATCCAGTCTAGCCGATGGCCGGCGTGTCGCATCGATGGGAAGTCGGCGGCGTCCGAATCGCGCGCCTTCCCGACCATCAGGTTTCGGCGGGCCGCGTCGTCAGGCATCACGGCGCGTTTCGATTCGTCCCGGACTTCGGGCTAAGCTGAATTCGCCATGGCAGGAACGAAACCGATATTCGTCGATCAGTCCAATGAGAAGCCGCGGCCGATGAACTTCTGGGCGCCGCTGGTGGTGACCGGGGCGGAGCTCGACGCTGAGGCCGCGCGCCTGGCCGGCCTCGACGTACCGCGCGGCGGCCGCCGGCGTTCCCGGATCGTGCATCCCAGCGCGACCGAACCGGGGCTCGGCTTCGCGCCAGGAATCGAGGTTTCGCTCAACCTGCTGCGGCCCGGCGAGAGCACGATTCGCTACCGCCAGAATTCGAGCCAGGTCGCGATGTGTATCCGCGGCGCCGCGACCGCGATCGTCGGACGGCGCGGCCTCTCGTTCGAACAATTCGACGTCTGGAACATCCCGTCGATGGAGGTCTACCGCTACGAGAACCGCAGCCCGGAAATCGCGGTCTTCCTGAGCTACAGCAACGCGCCGCTGCTGGAGAAGCTCGAGGTTCATTACGTCGAGGAAGACGCCGCCGAGCCGCCCGCCGCCACCGTGGCCGCCCCGGCGGCGAAGCGCGCCAAGGAATTTGCCGACGACATCGCGATCGGCCGCGACGGCGCGCGCCTGCTCGGCTACGAGCATCTAATCGATATCGACGTGGTGCCCTCGCTCGCGCTGCTATGGCCGTGGCGCACGGTCTCGCAGTATCTCAGCCGGGTCGAGGAGCTGGGCGGCGAGGCCGGCAAGGCCTACCGCGGCCGCCATCTCTACGTCCTGTACAATCCCGCTACCGAACGGCGCAATGGCACCACGCATTCGTTTTTCGCGACCCTCGCCCAATACCCACCCAACCGCGTCGACATACCGCATCGGCATAGCTCGGCGGCGATCAATTACATCTTCGGCGGCAGCGGCCGCAGCCTCGTCGGCGGCCATCGCTTCGAGTGGCGGGCGGGCGATATCATGCTCTCCGCGCCGGCCTGGGCGGTGCACAACCATGCCGCCGGTCCCGACGGCTGCCGCATCCTGACGGTCCAGGATCATCCGCTGCACATCGCGATGGAGTCGTTGATCTGGCAGGAAACGCTCAAGGAGCCGGTGGTGAAACTCGGCGGCGAGGCCGGCGCGCAGACCAACCTCGGTAAGCTGGTCGCGCGCGGCTGACGCCCGGCTATTCAGATCACCTCGGCACCGGCGTCAGTTGAGAATTTGTCGCCGCGGGCATCGACGGCGGCGCACCGCCGGCGCCGCCCTGCTGGGAGAACGCGCCGGTCACGGGCGGTACCGGCAGTGTCGAGCTGATTCCCGCCGCTTCGCTCGTCAGATAGGCGGTCGACGGCGCGGGCGTATGGACCAGCACCGGCACCACCCCTTCCATCTGGAAGATCCTGAGCGGGTTGCACCCGGTCGGCTGATTCACCGTCCCCAGATCAACCGGCTCAGGGCCGGCGACGACGATCTCGGGCCCGAAGATCGTTCCGCGCTCGCCGCGGAGACTGTAGATTCCCGGCGGCAGGTCGGCCTCGAACTCGCCCTTATCGCTGGTCGGCGCCATGAAGATGTCGCGGCTGGCGTGGTTCTCGAAATGGAGCTCGCGGCCCGCGACCTGTCCCGAAGGGGCCGAGAGCACTCCGCCGACCTCGGCCGCGCGAGCATTGAAACCGCCGCAGACCAGCGCGAGGATGGCGATGAAGACCGGGATGGAAATTTTTCGCATCACGCTACCGTTCCAGACGGCCACCGGCACATAGTCGAGCTTCATATAGCGGCGGCGCTTCAAAATCTATTCCGGACCGACGCGGGAGAAAAGCATGGAACGCATCATAATCTACCATAACCCGGGCTGAGGGCAGTCGCGCGGCGCTCATCAAATCCTGAGCGACCGCGGCGTCGAGTTCGACGCCATCGAGTACTTGAAGCATCCGCCCGACCGCGCGACGCTCGAGCGGATCCTCGCGATGCTCGAGTCGCCGCCGGCCGAACTGGTCCGCAAGGACAAACGCTTCGCCGAGCTCGGACTCAAGGCCGAGAATTATACCGATCGCGATTCGGTGATCGAGCTGCTCCTGAAGCATCCGGAGCTGATGCAGCGGCCGATCGTGATTCGCGGCCAGCGCGCGATTATCGCGCGGCCCGGCGAGAAGGTGCTGGAGCTGTTGTAGCGCTAGCGCACCGAGATCGGGATTCGCAGATCGAATTCCGAGTTCACCGCGACGCCGTCCTTCATCGCCGGGAAGAACCGCCACTGGTTGAGCGTATCGATCAGGATCGCGTTGAGCGCCGGATTCGCGGTCGGCCTGGTCAGCGCGACCTCGACCGTGCCGTCGGGCGCGACCTTGAAGTGGGCGACCGCGACGGCGTTGAACGTCTCCTCGCGCAGATCGTCGGGAATCGCCGGCGTCGGCGCGTAGATCGCGCGCGCGCCGGCGTTGTCGCTGCCCAGGCCGGCACCCGATCCAGTTCCGGTGCCGCCGCTGACCCCGCCGCGCTCGGCGCTGCTCGCCGCACCCGCGGCGGGCGGCGCTTCGACACTCTTCGCGGTGCCGGCGGGAGACGCCGGCGCCAACGGCACGACCGGCTTGGGCGGCGCCCGATGATGAACTAACGGATGGGGGGGCACGATCGGCTTCGGCTTCGCAAACACCCGCGGCCTGGCCGGCGGCGCCGCGCCGCCTTGCAGGCCAGGCGGCGGCAGCTCGATTATCCGGGCCTGCACTGGACTCGATTCGGGCGGCGGCGGTGCGGTCCGCTCCAGGAGCCGCGAGAATCCCAGCAGGACGGCGGCCCATAGCGCGACCGCCAGCGGGACGATCCAGACCAGGCGCTGCCGCGGCTCATCGAAATCGAACGGCGCGGCGGGACTGGCGCCGGCGCTCATTGGCGCCGCACCGCGATCAGGAAATGTTCCACGCCCGCGAGCCGCGCCTGGAGCATCGCCTGCACCACGATTCCTTCGGGCGCCGCGCTGTCGGCATTCACCACCACCCCGGGGTCCCGCGCGCTCAGCATCGGCTTGAGCGCCGCCGCCATCGTTTCCAGCGTGACCGGGGTCTGGTCGAGAAAGATCTTGCTGTCGCGGGTGACGGTCAGCGTGACCGGCTCCTTGTGATTCAGATTCGGCGCGTCGCCCTGCGGAAGATTGACCCGCAGCGAGTTGAGACTCTGCATCGAGAGCGAGGCCAGCATGAAGGTGACCAGCAGGAAGAACATCACGTCGATCATCGGGATGATCTCGATGCGGCCGCGGCGATAATTGCGCGCCCTGCGGAGTTTCATCGTCAGGCCCTCCCGCCGCGGGTCGTCAGCGGCTCGAGCGGCGTGATCTTCCCGGGCTCGCCGCCTTCCTGGTCGAGCCGGATATGGTCGACCAGGCGCGAGCCGAGGCGTTCCATGTGATCGAGCGCCTGCGACTGCACACGGGCGAAACAGTTGAACCCGAACAACGCGAAGATCGCGATCAGCAGTCCCAGCGCGGTCGCGATCAGCGCCTCCGCCACGCCCGAGGTGACCTGGGTCGGCGCTACCAGGCCCGCGCCGCCGATCACCTTGAAGGCCCGCATCATGCCCGTGATGGTTCCCAAAAGTCCCATAAGCGGCGCCGCGGTCACGATGGTCTCCAGTATCCAGAGGCCGCGGCTCAGGGTCCGCTCGATACTTCCGGCTTCGTCGCCGGCGCGCGATTCCACCCACCAGGCCGGCTGATGGCGGTTATTCGCGATCACGCCGAGGAAGCGGCCGTAGGCGTTGTGCGCAGGCAGCACCTCGAGCTGACGCTCGAGGTCGTCCCAGGCGAAGCCGTAGGTTTCGACCAGCGCCGGAACCTTGGGCGGCAGCCTGAGACATCGGCGGTACGCGACCACGCGATCGAGGATGATGATAAACGCCAGCGCCCCGAGCGCCAGCAGCGGATAGACCAGCGGCCCGCCGTAACTCAAGGCCTGCCACGCGCTGGTCATGCCCGGCATATGATCGTCTCCCCGGCGCGACCGGATTGATTAGCTCGATTAGTCATTGATCGACGCCTCAACTACTCATTTGATTACTACTCGCCGCACATACTTGAGATATGGCCATCTGCGCATTACCTTATTGCGTGGGGGTCGTGGGTGCGGACCAGGGGAAATACCACTTGAGTCCCCCGTAGACACTTCGGCGCGGGCCGAACTGCGAAGCGAACACCCCGATCCCGGAGCCGCTGCGAATCTGGTAAATCCAGTCGCCCAGGTTCACCACCGCCAGCCGCGCATCAAACCGCCCCGCCCTCGGGAGCGTCAGGCTTTTGACGATACCGGCATCGAACTGAACATAGAAGGGTTGGTTCCCGGTATTCGCGAACCCGGTGCGCAGGCCGCTGGCGTAGATGCCGTCGAGGGTGAGTAGATAGCCGTGCAGGCGGTAGGCTCCTCCCCAGGAAGCGGTGAAAGTCTGGTCGTGATCGAGGAATACATAGTGCGTTTTGATATATGTCAGCTCATCGGTTCCAAAGAGAAATTGGTCCGAAACGATCTTGGTGCCCTGCGCGACAGAGTATGCGAAGTTCGTATATGCCGTCAGGTTCTCGCGAGTAAGCGATGTGCTGAACTCAACTCCGTACTGGCGCCCCTTGTCATAATTGAAAGGAGCAAAGACCAGAGTCGGTCCGAACTGGCCCTCGTCGATCACGTCGCGCGACTTTTTGTAATAGCTATCGAGAGCCACTTTCAGCCCATAGGGAAGATTCTGCGTGGCGCCGGCGTCGAAGTAATGGGCGCGCTCGGGTGAGATGTTGGAGTCGCCGGTGACGGCGGGCTGGTTGGTCGTGCCCGCGAACTTGTTGAGATCCTCGCCCGACACCGATTCCAGCGGCGGCGGCGTGAAGTAGCGGGCGTAGGCCGCGTGCAGCGCCGTCCGCTCGAAGAGCTGATAGACGACCGCCAGCCTGAAACTGGCCTGGTCCGACCGCGTGACGCCGTCGTAGAGGTCGAAGCGCACACCGTAGTTGATTGTGAGCTTCGGAAGCGGACGCCATTCGTCCTGCAGGTAGACTCCGTAGAGCCAGGCCGTTTGCGCGCCGTCGTCAACGATCGATATCGGCTGGTCGCTGGTCTGGAAGCCCGGGCCGCCCGGAAAGACCAGCGCGTGATTGTCTATCTCTGCCCGCTCGCCGTTGAAATAGTAGCCGGTCCGGATGGTATGCGTGGCAAAGCCCCGGTAGGCGAAGTCGCCTTGCAGCCCACCCGCCCAATCGCCGCGGAACACGCGCGAAGCGATACCATTATAGATCAGGTCGCCGTTGCGGTCGGGATGAAAGGAAAGCGTCGAGTGGCGGCTGAAGCCCGCGACTTGATAATCGATGTCCTTGCCAATGAGGCCCCGCAAAGCAAGCACGCCGTAGTAATTCTGCTCCAGTTGAGCCTCCTGGATATCCGCCGAAGGAAAATTGCTCACTCCGTTCAGCTTGAACGCCGGGGTCCGATCCGGATTGGCCGGAATCTCGAAGTGCGACACGTTGAATCCCCCAAACGCGGCCACTCGAGTCGTGGGGCTCAGAAAATACGACAGATAGCCAAACCCGTTACCCTGATCGGTGAAATCGTGGATCGCCTGAGGACCGGGCGTGGGCGGCTCGAGGCCCCGGGTATTCTGCAGATAGTAACCGGTTGTGTAGTAACTCAGATTACCTTTCGAACCACCGAGTCTCGAAGTTCGGCTGCATGGTGCTGTGCTGGCCGCCGTACATCTCGAGGTCGCCGCCCTGCAGGCGCTCGCCATTCTTGGTCTGGATCTGCACCACTCCCGCGGTGTGATAGCCATACTGCGCGGGCAATGCTCCTTCCAGCAGCGAGATGCTCTGTGCGAAGCGCGGACTGAGGGTTTGCGAAAAGCCGCTGCTGACGCCTTCGGGCAGCTCGATCCCGTCGATCCGATACTGCACCTCCGCGTGCTCGCCGCGGATATGAAGCTGGCCGAAAGAATCCTGCGCCACGCCCGGGGCCTGCATTAGCACTCCGGTCATCGAGGTATTGGCGCCCTGCGGCAGCTCCTGGATCGCCTTCTCGCTGAAGCGATAGACGCTGCCGCCGGTTTCGCGATTGAGCCCGTTGCGCGCAACGGCGAGCCGCTTGGCGACCACCTCCAGGCTCAGCGCCTGCTCGGCGGCGAGCGCGATGGTGATCGGCTTGGCGCCCCGGCGGCCGACCGCGGCGATCGATACTCCGGTCTTGAAGCCGCTTCGGCTTGCGACCAGCTCGTAGGTGCCGGGCGGCACGGCAGCGAAGATGAACCGGCCCTGCGCATCGGTGATACCGTTCCTCACGACGCGCCCGTTGGCTCCCTTGAGCATCACTTTCGCACTCTTGATCGGCCGCCCCAGAGAATCCTCGACCGTGCCGCTCAGGCTTTGCGCGGCTGACGGTTTGGTTTCAGCCGCCGCAACGATCGAACCTGTCACCTGGATCAAGATCATCAGCGCCCCGGCTATCGACGCAGCAAGCTTGCGCATAATCAGTTCCCGCCCGCACCTCGTCAGCGGCGCAATCGGATCGCGCCGCCGGCCGTGCGTACCACGCGCCGTTGGAAAAAGAACTATCGAAACTAGAGCGAGGCGGAAGGAGGAGCCCTGCCGAACAGGCAGGTCTTTACCGAGGAGCGCAGCGAGCTCGAGGCTGTGGCAGCCGTCGAGACTTCGACCAGCACCGGCTGCGCCAGAATCAGCGGCGGGCTCGCGCTGGCCGGACAATTGAAATGAAACAGGCAGAGCGCGCACGGGCCGTCGTCGATCACGGCCTGCGCGTCGGCGTGGAAACTCCGGTCAAACGCCAACCGATGGACGTGCGAGACGGCGACAACCTGCGCGCTCAGCAGCAGCGCGGCAATCGCCAGCGCGCGCCATCCGGCCCGGTATCGAAAACGACTCTCTATTCGCCGATGCACGGTATCAGCCTGGCGCCGCATCCAGCGGTCTCACACGCCGGCGCCGAGGCTCGATAACCCTATCGAAAAGATCGGCGATGGCGCAACGCGCAAATCGTCCGCCCGGTCCGCAAGCGAGTGCGACGATCGCAGCTCGATTTCGGTAAGTCGGCTAGTGCAATCCGGCGTGATCGGAAGCGAAGCGGGCGCGCGCCAATTCAACCGCCGACTCGAAGGTCTCCGCGCACGCGATCGCGGTGGCGGCCGAGAGCTCGGTGCGCGCGTAAACCGCGAATCCGCGATGTGCCGGGAGGATCAGGACCTGCAGGTCGTGTTCGTCGATAAACTCGATTGCTTCGTGGTAGGTCATTTGCGCAACTCTCGTGGGAGTGCTGCCCGATAACCGGAGCATCGTCGATGCCAAACCCCTTTGATCCCGCAAATCCGGCACTTTTCGGGGCAGCCGGGCGGTCAAATTGGCAAAATTACCCTGACAATGCGGCGTTGGAGCACCTTTCCGGGCAGGCCGGCGGCAGCCAATGACGACCGCGAACGGGGGTATTCGGGGGTAGCTGGCGCTCAGACGATACAGCTGATCACAGCGAGCCGATTCTGGCTCGCGGCGGCGAAAAACTCGCGCAGCTCGCGAAAGCTCTCCAGCAGCCAGTCGAGGTCGGCCTTCTGCCACTGGGCCGGATAGATTCCGGCCGCGGTCATCCGGGCCGGATCGAAACGCGCCTCCATCTCGCTCTCGAGACTCGCGCCGCCGAGCTCGCGCGCGATCTCGACGGTCTTGTCCGGCGTGAGGTAGCGCGCCGGTCCGTAGCCATACTCATCCTCGCCCACTTCGATACCGCCCATCACCGCCTGGCTTAAAATCGCGGCGCCGGGCTCGGCCTCGCCGCAGAGCAGAAAATGGACTCCCTGCCAGCTTTTCCCGAGCGTGATCGACGCGCCGGCGCCCGCCGGCCGCGCGCTCTGCTGCTGACTTCGCACCCGCTCGGCCATCAGCTTCCCGAGCGCCGCGCCGCCGGTACCGGCCTCGAAGGCCTCGGTGCTCACGCCCAGCGCCGCCAGCCGCCGGGCGATCGGCTCGCGCTGATCGGGCTTGAGTCCGGCCAGCGCGCTCTCGAGGAGCTGCGGACCCTTCGCCTGCAACCGCTGTTGCATCTGCGGATTGCTCCCGATCGAACCGAGCGCCGCCGACGGTCCGGGCGCCTCGAAGAGATCCGGCACCGGCGCAGGATCGCGCATCAGTTCGTTCAGCAGCTCCAGCGATACCTGGACGAACCACGCGTTCATCGACATGGCTTCTTTCCCCTTCTGCGCGCTGTCCCACGGACGCGGTAACGGCGCTCGAACGACTCGATCAAGCTCTAACCGATCGGCCGAAACGAGGACAGCGCCGCCGCGCTACGGGCCGTTAGCGCTGATACCGCTGAAGGTGAGCCTCTGCGGAGCGCTGAAATTGTAGAGGTTGAGCGTGCCGGTAACCTTGCCGAAGCCGACATGGATACCGCTCAGGTCGGTCAGCCCCCAGGTGCCGGCCACGGGCGCGGCGTGCGACTTGAAGTTGCTGTCGAGCATGCACATCGAGCCGCTGATATCGAGCCGCTCGGAGTCGCGATTACCGTGCAGGAACGCGCTCGCATAGATCGGCGAGCACTGCGCGTTGGGACTCCATCCGACCGCCGGCCCGCCCTGGTCGAAGGTGACATCGACCTCGGCGCCGTCCTTGGCGGTATGGCCGATCAGATTGCCG
>JBGPMT010000094.1:0-9801 GCA_041487135.1 Binataceae bacterium (SeqCode)
AAAGCGGCGACGGTCAGGTTCTGGTTGATGCCGAGCAGGATTCGCGACAAGTCGTCACGCACCGCCGGGTCGGGCGAGAGCACCAGGGCGCGGCTTTGCGCGTCACCCGGCGCGACATAGGCCCATCGATCATCGTCGGCCGCAAGCGCGTCGCCGCCGGTGGCTAGATGGGCGTGGACCAGCCCGCCACGCTCCAGCGGACCGAACGGCACCACCGCTTGGGCCTCGGGCTCGATAATCATCGGGAGAGCCAGCCGCTCGCCCCGGTCGCTCTCGATCATCAATATCGAGCGCATCGGATGCTGGGCGAAGCTGCGAATCACACAGTGCCCCTGGCGGATTCCGGGGGTGCCAGGATCGAGCGAAACCAAGGCTAGGTTCTCCGCGGGCGCGCCGATCAGATGAACATTCAGGCGGCCGGGATCGATCGCGTCGGCAACGATCGCGGGGGGCGGTGGACGATCGGTGAAGAGATCGATCGAGGTGGCTTCGCGGGCCCGAATCAGCGCGGCCTTGAGCGCCGCCGGCCGAGGCGCGACGGCGGCCGCCTCCAGACTCGCGAGCGCCGCCCGGGTCGTGCGGCGATCGGCGCTTGCAGCGTGCGTCACATGCGCACCCAGCGCGTAGCCGACCACGCTGAAGCGCGTGCCTGCCGGCGCCCGCGCGACGATCGCCAGCGCCTGCGCGCGCGCCGCGTCGAGCCGCGTGCCGCGGCCGTCGCGCGCACCCATCGCGGCCCCCAGGTCGAACACCAACGCATGCGTGCGATGGGTTGCGACGGGCTCCGTCACGCGCAGGTAGAGCCCGGCCAGCGCCAGCGCCAGCGCCGACAGCGTGGCGGCCTCGAGCCAGAAGAGCGCGTCCAGCCGCAGCATCCGGCGCTGGATCACCGGCGCGCCGATCTCCTCGAACAGCATCAGGCTCGACACCTCAACCGTCATCCGGGCGCGCGAGCGCAGGTAGATGAGCACCAGCAGGGCTATCGAGCCGGCGAGCCAGAGCAGATTGAGCGGGCTCAGGAACCCCATCGCTAGACGACCAGGCCCAGGCGCGGAAACTCGCCGGTGAGAATTCGATCGAGATTCTGAGCGCCGAAGGCGCGCACGTAGGTGATCGCGCGCCGGGTGCAGAAATCGCGCAGCCGCCCGGCCAGCTCCTCGACCCGGCGGCGATAGCGCTCGCCGGCGTCTTGGCCGAGCGCGAGCTCGCGGATCTCACCGCTTTCGCTGTCGCGCACGCGCATCATGCGGTCGCCGAAATCGCCCATACTTTCGCGCTCGCCCATCACGTGTATGACCTTGAGCTCATGGCGCGCGGCCGCCAGCCGGGTCAGCGCGTCCTGGTAGTCTGACGGGTCAACCAGAAAATCCGAAATCAGGATCATGAGTCCGGCGGGCCGGCGCGCGACGAGCAGTTGTTCGGCCATCGCGGCGAGCCGGGTGCTGCCCTCAGGCCGGACCGCGGTGATGAAGGGCTTCAGTTGGGGATACATCTCGCGGCGCGAATAGACGCCGCTGCGGTTCAGCCGCATCTTCCCGCGGTGCATCGCGAAGCTCACGACCCGGACCGCGTCGTTCTCGCCGATCCCAAGGTAGGCAAGCGCCGCGCCGAGCAGCAGCGCGAAGCCGAGCTTGTCGTCGGCGCGCGGCACCGCCATCGAGGCGCTAGCGTCGACCAGCACCGTGACCTCGACCTGGCGCGTGGCGCGGTAGGTGCGAATCAAGAGGTCGTCGAGGCGGGCGAAGGCGTTCCAGTCGAGGAAGCGGAGGTCGTCGCCCTCCGCATAATTCCTGAAATTCTCGAGCTCGATGCCGATGCCTTGCACGCGGCCGAGCGTCCGCTGGCCAGGGCGCGCGGTGCGGGCGCGCTTGATGCCAAGCGCCAGCCGATCAAGCCGGCCCAGAAACTCAGGCTCGAACGCTCGCGCCTCGAGCATGCGCGATGGTCTCCGTCAGGTGCGCGTCGCGCGGACCGATTTGACCACCCGTTCGACCACGTGGGCCGCCTCGACGGCGTCGGAATGGGCGGCGTAGTTAAGCATGATGCGGTGCGGCAGGGCGAGCGGCGCCATCGCGTCGATATCCTCGTAGGCGATGTTGGCGCGGCCGTCGAGCAGCGCGCGCACCTTGGCGCCGAGAATCAGGGCCTGGGCGCCGCGCGGGCTGGAGCCGAAGCTGACGTAGCGGTTGACCGCGTCGTCGGCCGGCGCGCCGCGGCGCTCGCCCAGAAATCGCGCGCCGCTGGGTTGGGTCGCGCGGACCATCCTGGCCGCGTAGTGTTCGATCGCCGGCGCTACCATGACTTCGCGCACCAGATGTTTCAGCGCCTCGATGCGGCCGGCGGCCTCGCCGTGCGCGAAGACCGGCCCGATGCCCGCCTCCTCGGGTCCCGTGGTCGACGAGATGATCCGGACCAGCTCGGCCTCGTCGGGAAATTCGAGGCTGACCTTGAAGATAAAGCGATCGAGCTGCGCTTCGGGCAGCGCGTAGGTGCCCTCCATCTCGATCGGATTCAGCGTCGCCATCACGAAGTAGGGCGGCGCCAGGCGATAGCTCTTGCCGGCGACCGTCACCTGCCGCTCGGCCATCGCTTCGAGCAGCGCGGACTGGGTCTTGGGAGTGGCGCGGTTAATCTCGTCGCCCAGCAGGATATGACAGAAGATCGGCCCGGGCTGGAAGGTGAATTCGCGGCGGTTGTCGTCGCCGGTGAGGATCACACGGGTGCCGGTGATATCGGCCGGCATCAGGTCGACGGTGAACTGGATGCGGTTGAAGCTCAGATTGAGCGCGCTGCCGAGCGCCTTGACCAGCGTGGTCTTGCCGGTTCCGGGGACGCCTTCGATAAGCACGTGGCCGCCGGCGAACAGCGCGCTCAGCAATCCTTCGACGGCCAGTTCATGACCGACGATCACCTTGTGAATCTCGCCCTGGATGCGGCGGAAGGTGCGGGCGAAGTCGGCGACCGTCAAGGGTTCAGCCAGCGCGGCGCTCATCGTTCGAAGATCCGTTTGATCGTGCTGCGATCCTCGGCGGGAACGGCGGTGCGGCCGATCGGCTCGTCGGGATGCTGTTCGGTGTTGAGCGGGACGTTGACCCTGGGCGGATAGGCGCGGTTGGCGGCATGGCCGGCCGATCCCGGACGGGCATCGATCGCGATCTGGAAGCTGCCCTCGCTCTTCATCTCGGTGTCGGGCGGACCGTAAAGGCTTTGCGGATCGGTACCCGCGCCATGCGATGCGCCGCCGCCGTCGCTGCCGCGGCGCTGTTGATCGGCGAACGGATGGGTATCGGTGCCGCTTTGCGGCTGACCCTCGTTGGGCGTATTGGGCGGCGCCTGCATCGCAAGCCCGCTGGGATTTCCGCCCGGCTGCGTGTCTTCGGCGCCCCGGGCCGGCGGCTGGGCACCTTGCTGCGGGCTGCCGGCGTCGCCGGACCGCGGTCCATTGGGCTCAGGCGGATTGCGGTTGCCCTCCGCGGGCGGCGGCACGAGATCGGAGCCGGAGTCGCCGTTGTCGGCCAGCCGGATATCGAGCGGCGGCGATTGCCGTCCGGTGATCTTGTCCTGGAGATTGCCGGCGAGGTCGTGCGCCGAGCGCATCATCTTTGAAAGCAGGTCTTTGTTCTGCTCCTTGCGCTGCGCGTTGGCCATCATTTGGGCGAGCTTGCGCATAGTGTTCGGGTCGCCGTTCAAACGGGCGCCGTTCTGCGCTAAGCGATCGGAGGGCTGGATATTGAGGTCGCGCAGGTTGAGCGTGAGCGGCGCCTGACCGCGCTTGACAAGCGCGACCGCGCGCCGGCCGTGGTTCGCGAGCGGGGCGACCAATCCCGCCGCGATCAGCGCGACGAGCAGGGCATAGAGCGCGCCCGAGATGCGGCGGCGCTCGATGCGCGCGGGGGCGAAATCCTCGCGCCTAAGCGTCGCGTCTTCGACCAGGTAGGGCCACAGCGGCGAGCGTGCGGTCTGCTTCTGCAGGGCGACCAGCGTGAGCAGGCGGCCCTTCAAGCCGGCGCGCTCGTCAGCCAGCGCCGCGACCGCCTCGGCGCTCTTGTGCATCCGCCACACATGCCGGCTCGCGAGCGCCAGGCCCGCCAGGCAGGCGAGCGTCGTCGCCGCGCCGATCATCAGGAAGGCGAGGGGATAGAGCATGAAGGCCGCGAGCATTACGATGGCGGCGGCCGAGATCAGGAGTGCCAGCCCGACGAAGACCCCCTGCTGGAAGGCCAAGCCGTTGAGGCGCGAGCGCAGGGCGGCGAGCTGGCCGAGGATGAGCCGGAGCTTCTCCTCGCCCCGCGGGTTGTATGAAGCGGACAACATAGAAGAGGGAAACATCCCGGAGGCGCGGCCGCCCCTCTTGAGAAAAAGGATAGTTAAGCCTGCCGAGGCGCGCAACTTGAAAAATCGTCAAGCCTAGAAAAGCCAACCGATCGTGCTCTTGACGAAGACCCCATTAGAGGCGCGCGTCAGGCCGAAGCCGACCCCGAAATTGAATTTGAGCGGCGGCGTCAGCAGAAGATCGAAGCCCGGAACGATGAAATGCTGCTGGCGATCGACGCTCGCCAGCGGCGAAAGCGGTCCGGTGTCGCCCCAGTATTCGAGCCTCGGCTCCAGCCAATCCAACAGGTGGTAACTCAGCCCGGCCGCCGGCGGGAAGGCGAGACCCTTGTTGCCGGGTCCACTGAAGGGCTTTTCGAAATCGAAGTTGCCGACCAGGATCGTCTTGCCCCAGGTGACTTGCACGATCGGCATGAAATCGAACGACAGCGCGTGCGGATCCGCCGCCCGGCGCATGTAGTCCAGCTCGAGGTTCATCCCGAAGGAGACCGGCCAGGCCTCGGTCTGCGGAATCCCGAAATGCACCTTGGTGCGCGAGCCCGCGTACTCGTAGGTACCCGTATCGAGCCGCGCCGTTGCCAGATACTGCCCGACCTCGAGCCACGGCAAGAGCCCGTAAGTCGCCTCGAAGGTGTTGTGAATCTGGTAGGCCGGCAGTTCGTCACGCGCCAGCGCGCCGGTCGAGGTGGTGACCGAGTTGGAATGCAACTCGGCCATCAGATGGTATTGCGGGACCGTATCGACGTAGTAGAGCTGCAGCTCGTAGAAATCGATGGCGCGGGCGGGGCTTGCGATCGTCAGCACCACGATCGCGATCGCCAGCGCTAATCGAGCGATCCGGCTACACATTGGTCGGCCCGCGAGCGATGCGGTCTACGGCTTCAAGCCGGCGTCCTCGCGAGCGCCCAATGCGATTGCCGCCCAGTCCATCTCGCCCCGTCCGCGTGCCAATCCCGCCAGTACGCGGTCGCGGATCAGGCTTGCAATCGGCGCCGGCGCGTCGGCTTCGCCGGCCATTTCCAACGCGAGCTCGATATCCTTCAATCCCAGTCTAAGCTTGAACCCGGCCGGTTCGAAGGCGCGCTTGATGATGGTCTCGAGGTAGCCCTGGTAAAGCGGGCAGTTGAACAGCGACCCGGTGAGCACCCGGGCGACCATCGGCCCTTCCAGGCCGCCCTTTTCGGCCATCACGAGGGCCTCCGAAATCGCTTCAATCGCGCTCATGATGAGGAAGTTATTGACCAGCTTCATCACGTTGGCCGCGGCCGGCTCCTCGCCCATATCGAACGTCTGCTGGCCCATCGCTTCCAGCAGCGGGCGGACGCGCTCTTTGACGGCCGCCGGCCCTGAGATAACGATCCAGAGCTTGCGCGCCCGGGCCCGATCGGGACGCCCGAACACCGGCGCGGCCAGATAGGTCCCGCCATGGTGCGCGTGATATTCGGCGAGCCTGCGCGAGAGGGCGGGCGAAACCGTGCTCATCGAGAGATGGACCCCGCCTTTGCCGAGCCGCGCGGCCAAGCCCGTCTCGCCGAGCGTGATACTCTCGAGCGCCGCGTCGTCGGCGACCATCGTGACCGCGAGTCCGCCGGGCTTCGCCGTCTCTGCGGCGCTCACGGCGTGCCGGGCTCCTTTGGCGACCAGCGGTTCGGCTTTCGTGGCGGTGCGATTGTAAACCGTCAGGCTCATGCCGGCGTCGATCAACGCCTCGGCCATCGGCAGACCCATGTTGCCCAACCCGATAAAGCCGACTTCGATACCCATGCGAATCCTCCCGGTAAGATGATGCGAACAGCGGAACTATAAGGCGCGCTCAGCGCGAACGTCCAACGCCGATGCGCGGACAGAGATGCGCGACCGGACAGAGTGAGCATCGCGGCGACAGCGGATGGCAGAGCGTCTGGCCGAAGGCAACCAGGATGCGGTTGTACTGAAGCCAGTAGCGGCGCGGCAGCACCTCGCGCAGCGCCGTCTCGGTCTGGTCGGGATTGCGCGTGCGCACCAGGCCCCATCGATTGGAGATCCGATGGACGTGCGTGTCGACGCAGATTCCCGGCTTGCGGTAGGCCTCGGTCACCACCAGGTTGGCGGTTTTGCGGCCCACGCCCTTGAGCGTCACCAGTTCGTCGATTTCATCCGGTACGCGCCCGCCGAAACGCGCGTTGAGCTCGCGGCAAATCTCGCGAATCACCTTGGTCTTGGTGCGGTAGAATCCGACCGGATAGATAAGCCGCGTCAGGGTGGCAGGTCGGAGCTTCAGGATCGCGTCCGGCGTCGCCGCGCGACGGAAAAGGCGCTCGGCGGCGGCCGCGGTGGTCTCGTCGCGCGTGCGCAGACTCAGGATACATCCGATCAGGGTGAGGAACGGGTCGTCGCGCTCGGCCGCCACCAGGGTCAGGATCGGGGCGTTCCAGCGCGCCGATGCGCGGCGCAGGATCGCGAGCATCGGTCCGACCGTGGTGGCGCTGAGCCGCGGGCGTCGGGGTTGGGCGCGTGAGCGCCTATTCACCGCCGGCCGGGAGGTATCCGGCGAAAAACGCATTGCGGATGAGATCTAGCATGCGCTACAAACCATCCGAACTATGCTCTCGAATTCACAGGAATTTCCGCCGCGCTCTCGCCTCCGAAATTGCCGCCAGGCCGGCGCGCTGGCCGCCGTGCTGATGTTCTGTGGACTGGCGTGTTTGCTGCTCGCCGGCGGGTCCGCGGCGGGCGCGCAAGCCAAGCGCCGCGCAAATGCAAGGCCGACGCCCAAGCCGATCGACTGGGACAAGCTCACCCAGGAGGCGACCGATCTGCTCTCGAAGTACATCCGGATCAACACCACCGACCCGCCGGGCAATGAACTCCCGGCCGCGCGGATGCTGCGCGAGAAATTCCTGGCCGATGGGATCCCCGCGACCATCTGGGAGTCCTCGCCCGGGCGCGCCATCCTGGCCGCCCGCCTCCACGGCGTGGGCCGCCACACCAAGTCGATCATCCTGCTGAGTCACATGGATGTGGTGCCCGCCAATCCCAGGGAATGGCAGGTACCGCCGTTCTCGGGCACGCTCAAGAACGGCGAAGTCTGGGGACGCGGCGCGCTGGATGACAAGGGACCAGGCGTGGTCGAGTTGATGGCGATGCTGGCGATCAAGCGGATGGGCGTGCTGCTCGATCGCGACGTCCTGTTTCTGGCCACCGCGGGCGAGGAGGTCGGCGGCGCGGCCGGCGCGGGCTGGGTAATCGAGCACAAGCCCGACCTCTATGCCGACGCCGGTTACCTGCTGAACGAGGGCGGTGGAATCCTGGTCCAGAAAAGCGGCAAGCTCTACACCGTCTCGGTGACGGAAAAGACTCCGCTCTGGCTGCGGCTTACCGCGACCGGGCCGGCCGGCCATGCGGCGGTGCCGCCAGTGGCGAGCGCCGTAACCCGGCTGGTCGCGGCGCTCGATCGGCTCGACACCTTCCGCACGCCGATTCGGGTGATAAATCCGGTGCGCGATTACTTTCACTCGCTCTCGACGCTGGGCGATGCACCCGACCAGTTCGCCGATCTGGCGGCAGCGATGCGCAACGACCCGGCCTTCGCGCGCAATTTTGTCGCCGTGCCGGGGCAAAACGCCCAGGTGCGCGACACCATCACCCCGACCGTGCTCCACGGCAGCGACAAGACCAACACGATTCCCGCCACCGCCTACGCCGAGGTCGATTGCCGCCTGCTGCCCGGCACCGACGCAAAGGAATTCCTCGCGACGCTGCGCAAGGTAATCGCCGACAAGTCCATCAAGGTCGAGGTGCTGCTGAATTTTCCGCCCGCCTCATCGCCGCAGAAGTCGCTGCTGATGAACGCCATCCGGATCGTCGCGCAGCGTTTGGACAAGGCCCCGATCGTGCCGCGCCTGCTCGACGGCTTCACCGACAGCCACTATTTCCGGGAGAAAGGGGTCGTCGCCTACGGGTTTATTCCGCTCGAAATCACCCCGGCCGAGATGCACCAGGTGCACGGCATCAACGAGCGCATCGCGGTGAAAAATCTCGCAGGGGGGATTGCACGGATGGTCGATCTGCTGGAGATTCTGGGTGGACGCGAGGGGCAGTAGCTGCCGGAGTATGCCGCGATGATCCGCGCCGGCGTCGGACATTCGACCGCCACCAATCCCCGCACCGCCGCCAGTGAGGCGACCGCGATGGCGCTCAAAGCCGCGGGACTCACCCGGGCGGAGGCCGCGATCTGTTTCGCGACCACCGCCCACGGCGCCGCCTTTCACGCCGTCATCCGCACGGTCGGCGAAACCGCTGGCACGCGCGAGGTGGCCGGATGCAGCGCCAGCGGAGTAATTGCGGCCGAGCACGAAATCGAGTCCGGGCCCGCGATCGCGGTGATGGTGCTCGGCGGCATCGCGGCGACCAGGTTCTTCGTGCCGTCGCTGCGCGGCCACGGCCGCGAGAGCGCGGCTGAAATCGCCTCAGCGGTGCGGCGCGCGGCGGGCCCTGAGCGGATGCTCTGCCTGTTCGCCGATACCTACAATCTCGAGCCCGAACCGATGCTGGGCGCGCTCGCCCGCGAACTACCCTCCGGCGTGACGATGGTCGGCGGCGGGGCGACCGAGGACGGCAGCATCGGCGAGACCTTCGTCTTCTGCGGCGACACGGTCAGTTCCAACGCGGTCTCCGGGATGGTGCTGAGCGGCGAGTTCGAGCTCAACGTCGGCGCCTCGCTCGCCTGCGCTCCGATCGGCCGCGGCCATCGCGTAACCGCGGTGCGCGATAACGTGTTGATCGGGCTCGACGGCCGGCCCGCCTTCAAGGTCTTTGCCGAGACCGTCGGGCCGCTGGCCGAGGACCTACGGCGCGCGATGGCCTACGTATTCCTGGCCGTTCCGCACGATCCGAAGTCCGAGAAACTCGAGCGCGGCAACTTTTTCCTGCGCAACCTGGTCGGCGCCAGCCCCGAGCATGGGATGCTCGCCGTCGGCCATCGGCCGCAGGTCGGCGACCTGGTCGGCTTCGCGCTGCGCGACGGCGAGCGTGCCCGCAACGATTTGAAACTCACGCTCGATGAGATGACGGCGCACCAGTCCGCCGCGCCTGCCTTCGGGCTCTACTTCGATTGCGTGTCGCGCGGCAGCGGGCTCTACCAGGTGCCGGGCCATGACTCGGCCTACATCAGGCGCCACTTCGGCCCGGTGCCGGTGGCGGGCTTTTTCACCGGCTTCGAGATCGGACCGGCCGGGGCGTCAGACGGGCTGTTGCAGTACTCGGGCGTGTTGGCGATGGTCTCGGAGCGCCGCCGCCTGCTGCACTAGCCCGTCGGCCGGCGGTGTGCGCCGCCTTGCGCATCGAAAAGTATTAGTGCTAGCCAAATCTTCAGACCGACCCGGGATCGATTTCCGGCCACGGAGGAACGCAAGTTGGATTTCGGCTTTTCTGAGGAACAGGAGATGCTGCGTGATGCGGCTCGGCGCTTTCTGGCCGATAACTGTCCGA
>JBGPMT010000095.1:0-9729 GCA_041487135.1 Binataceae bacterium (SeqCode)
GCTGGAGGCGGCGGGCATCCCGCACCCTGCACCGCTCGCCGCGCTCGAAGTTCGTTCGACGGGAGGCGTGGTTCGCGCCTCGTACCTGGTAAGCGAGCCGCTGGAGAATGCGCGGACGCTGAGCATATTCGCCCTGGGACGGCGCGGCGAGCTGCGCCGCGACCTGCGCCGGCGTATCGAGATAACGAGGGCGGTCGCGGCCGCCGTGCGCCGGATGCACGAGGGCGGTCTCTATACGCGCGATCTGCAGGAGACCAATCTAATGCTCGAAGCTGAGCACGACGGCTTCCGGGTCCACTTCGTCGATCTCGAGGATTTCGCGCGCGCGCGCCGGGTCCCGCTCCGCCGCCGCCTGCTCAACCTGGTGCATCTCGATCGCAGCGTCGGCCGTTTCGTGGGACGCGCGGGCAGGCTGCGCTTCCTGTACGCCTACCTGGGTGAACGCCCGGGCCGTGCGGAAATCCGTCGGACCGTCGGGCGGATACTCCGGATACGCGCGCGGCTCGACCGCCGCGCGTCGGGGCCCGGTCGCCGTGAGAGTTCCATCCCGGCCGCGGTCTCAACAGCTTAGAGGAAATTTGTCGTGGCATTGCCGATTCGCAAGCGCAGGCTCGAGCATCACCTGCAACATCCCGAGAACGAGCAGGCCGCCGACCCAGGCGGGATGCGCGATGTGATGCTGGGGCTGAACGATGGGCTGGTCGCGTCTTTCGCGGTGACCTCGGGCGTCGCCGCCGCGTTCGCGGTCCCGCGGGTGGTGATGATGGCCGGGATGGCCGAGATGCTGGGCGGCGCGATTTCGATGGGCGCGGCAGCGTTCATCTCGTCCCGATCGCAGGTCGAGTTCTACCACAGCGAGATCGCGCGCGAGCGCGACGAGATGACGCGCTGGCCCGAGCGCGAGCGCGACGAGGTGCGCGCGATCTATCGCAACAAGGGCTTCAGCGGCCGGCTGCTCGATGAGATCGTGGCCCACATCACGGCCGATCCCGAACGCTGGGGCGACGTCATGATGCGCGAGGAGTTGGGACTCCATCATGAGCATCTCGAAGTGCCCCATCGCTCGGCGGTCCGCGTCAGTTTCTCCTATCTGCTCGGCGCCGCGATCCCGGTCATCCCCTATACGCTGCTCGACCCGCCCACGGCCGTGATGGTCTCGGCGAGCGTGACCATCCTGGCGCTGTTCATCGTCGGCGCGGCGAAAACCCTCTTCACGTCACGATCATGGTGGCGCAGCGGGCTGGAGAGCCTCGCCGTGGGCGTGGCGGCCGCCACCGTCACCTACGGCGCCGGCTGGATGTTCCGCGCCCGCTGAAGATCGCGATGGCGCGCAACTGTCTTATCCTCGGCTCCGGCCGCAGCGGCACCAGTCTGACCGCCGGGCTGCTCGCGCAGGCTGGCTACTTCATGGGCGACCTGATCGACGAAGCCGGCTTCAGGGAGGCGAATCCCAAGGGTCAGTTCGAAGATCACGAGATCAACGCGATCAACGAAGACCTGATCGGCCCGCCGATGCGTGCCTATCGGCGGCGCCTGCTCACCAAGGTCTTTGGGCCGCGCCGGCGTCGCGATCTAAAGATCCACTACCCGCAGCGCTGGCTGGCGGCGCTGCCGCCCTCGGTGTCGATCTCGGGCAATCCCAAGATTACGCGGCGCATCGAAGCGGTCACCGTGCGCGAGCCATACTGCTTCAAGGACCCGCGATTTTCCTACACGCTGGGCGTCTGGCGTCCGCTCGTAAAGAACGCGGTCTTCATCTGTGTCTTCCGTCATCCCACCGTCACCGCCGCCAGTATCGTCACCGAGTGCGCCACCGCTCGCTATCTGAGCGACGTGCAGATGGACCGCGGGCGCGCGCTGCGGATCTGGTACGACATGTACCGCTACCTCGTGCAGGTCCATTATCCGGCAGGCGGGGACTGGATGTTCGTGCACTACGACCAGCTGATGGACGGCAGCAAGCTCGACGAAATCGAGCGGAGGCTTGGCGCACCGGTCGATCGCAGTTTCGCCGATTCGACGCTCAGGCGCTCGCAGGCTTCCGGCGCCGTAGCGGCGCGGACGTTGTCGCTGTACCGCCGGCTATGCGATCTTGCCGGCTACCGGGAGTCGGAGTTCGCCGCGTGATCAGGGTCTCGGTCATCATGGCGGTCTACAACGGCGCGGCGACCATCGCCCGCGCGCTCGACAGCGCCTTCGCGCAGCGTTCCGCTCCCGAGTTCGAGATCATCGTGGCCAACGACGGCTCGACCGACGCGACCGCCGAGATCCTGAAACGTTACGCGGGCCGCATCGCGGTTATCGATGGCGAACGCCGCGGCAACGGGCCGGCCCGCAACCGCGCGATCACGCACGCCCGCGCCGAGTATCTCGCGTTTCTCGACGCCGACGATGTCTGGCTGCCCGACAAGCTCGCGAGCACCGTGCCGATGCTCGAGCGCGACTCCGGATGCGTGCTGGTCTACTCCAACGCGACCCTGATCGATCGCTCAGGCCGGGTGCTTGGTCCCTACGTCGGTTCCGAATCGGCGCACGCGCCCGCGCTGGATGAGATGTTCAACTATTACTGGCCGATCCTGGAAAGCATGACCGTGATGCGCCGCGCGGCGTTCGACGCCGCGGGCGGCTTCTGGGAGGAGCCCGGCGCCTATCGCGCCAACGGAGTCGGTTTTCTCTGGATGCGGATGCGCGAGCTGGGCCATTTCCATTACCTCCCGGAGCCGCTGGTGCTGCTCGAAGGATCGGACTACCCGGACTATATCGACAAGAACGCCGCCGGACGGAAGGTCTTCGCGCAGCTGGTGCGCCAGCGCTACGGCGCTGCGGCGAGCCGGCGTCTGAGGCGCGGGATGCAGCACGCGATCAAGCGCGACCATCGCCATCATCTCGGCCATTCGGGGCTGGTCGCGATGCGCGAGGGGCGTATCGCCGAGGCGCGGCGGCTTTTCCTGCGGGCGCTGCGCTACGATCCCACGGACGTCAGGAACGCGCTTCGTCTGGCGAGGACTTTTCTGCCCGCCGCGATGGCGCGGGCACTGACCGGACGGTCGCGCCGCACCTGAGAGTCCGCTAGAGTCGTGCCGATGCGAGCGGCTTAGTGCCGCGATCCTTTCGGAACTCAACTGATGCGAGTATCGGTCGTCACGCCGGCCTATAACAGCGAGCGCACCATCGCTCGCGCGATCGACAGCGCCCTGGCGCAGGAGTTCGACGATTTCGAAGTAATCGTAGTCAACGACGGCTCGACCGACGCCACCGTGTCAATCCTGGCGGGCTACGGCGACCGGATCAGAGTGATCAACCAGCCGCGCGGCGGATGCAGCGCCGCCTCGAGCAGCGGGGTCCGCGCCGCACGGGGCGAGTTCGTCGCCTGGATCGACGCCGACGACATCTGGATGCCCAACAAGCTGGGGCTCACCGTGCCGCCCCTGGAGCACGATCCCAAGTGCGTGCTGGTGTTCTCGAACGCCAGGAAATTTCTCGAAACCGGCGAGACCCTGAGCGATTTCGTCAGGCCCGAGATGGGGCACGCGCCGGCCCTGGATGAAATGCTCACCCATCTGTGGCCGATCGTCTCGACCACGGCGGTGGCGCGCCGCAGTGCGCTCGAAAGCGTGGGCTATTTCTTCGTCGAGCCGGGCGTCTACCATAGCTGCTCCGACATCTACACCTGGCTGCTGCTGCGCGAGCTCGGCCATTTCCATTACGTGCCGGAAACACTCGCGATGTATTCGACGCGGCCTTTCCCGCACAATATCCGGCAGTACCGCGGCGGCCAGATCCACGCCTTCCGCCGTATCGCAAAGCGCTACGGTGAACGGGGCCGCCAGATGGCCCGCTCGGTGCGCGCCGAACAGCGGAGCTACAACGTCAACCAGCTCGGCTACCTGGGACTGCTCGCGATGCGCGCGGGACGCAGCGCCGAAGCGCGGCGCCATTTCATCCATGCTCTCAGGTGCGATCCGCTGAGCGTCAAGAATGCGCTGCGCCTGATGAGAAGCTTTCTGCCGGCGCGCCTCGCGCAGCGGCTGACCGGCCGTTCCCGATTCGCCTGAGATAGATGGCGCGCGTCTCGGTAATCACCGCGGCCTACAACAGCGAGCGCACGCTCGAGCGCGCGCTTGAAAGCGGACTCGCTCAGACCTGGCGCGATTTCGAACTGATCGCGGTCAACGACGGCTCGACCGATGGTACGGCCGCGATCCTCGCGCGCTATGGCGATCGGATTCGGGTGGTGAACCGCGAGCGCGGCGGATGCAGCGCAGCCTGGAACACCGGTATCCGCGCCGCCCGCGGCGAGTTCATCGCGTTTCTCGACGCCGACGACGAATGGCTCCCCGACAAGCTCGCGCGCACCGTGCCGATCATGGAAGGCGACCCGGGATGCGTGCTGGTGTACTCGAACGGGTTGATGTTCGAGCCGAGCGGCGCGACGCGCGGCCCGTTCGTGCTCGCCGGCCGCGACCATGCTCCGACGCTCGACGAGATGCTCGCGCATTGGTGGCCGATCGTCCCAAGCCTCGCCGTCATCCGGCGCTCGGCGTACGAGCAGGTGGGCGGCTTCTTCGAAGCTCAGGGCGTCTTCAAGGCCTGCGAAGACGTCTACATGTGGCTCCGCCTGCGCGAGCTCGGCCATTTCCGCTACGTTGCGGAAATTCTCGTGCGTTACAGAATTCTGCCCTATCCCGACTATATCGAGACCAACAATGAGGGACGCCGGGCGCTTGGCAAGATGGTCATCGCGCGCTACGGCGCCCGCGGCCGGCGCCTGATGCGCTCAATCGAGGAAGACCATCGGCGCGCGCACGCCAATCAGCTCGGCCATCTGGGGTTGGTCGCTTTGCGCGCGGGGCGCACCGCCGAGGCCCGCCGCGACTTCATCCGCGCGCTCGGCTACGACCCGTTCAACCTGAAAAACGCACTCCGGATGATGCGCACCTTCCTGCCCGCGCCGATCGCGAAGGCGCTGACCGGCCGCACCCGCAAAGCCTGACGGTTGAAAGCGCGCGCGCTGGACCTGGAAGCCAGCCTCAGCCGTTCCGCGTCCGTCCGGTAAACATCGCGGCGAGCCGCGGCGGCAGGAAGCTCCGGATCCAGCGCAGATAGCTGGAACCGTGCAGCGGATCGATCTTCAGCGCTTCAGCGAACGCGCGCCGCGCGCGCTCGCGATCGCCCGCCCGCAGCGCCATCAGGCCGGCGTGGTTCAGACGGTTGCGTTCCACGCGGCGGCGGTCGGGCTTGGGAATATCCTTCAAAGCGACAAAGCCCTCGAAGAAAGGCACGAAATGAAAGCGGTCGCGCTCGACCTCCTGGAGCGGCTTTCGCCACGCACCGATATGGGGACGCCGCAGACGGCCGCTCTCACTGCGGGGCGGGCGCGCACCCGCCGCGGGATATTGCGCTACCGGGTGGTAGCCGAGATTGGTTTCGGCCCAGCGGCTGGTCAGGTAGATGCCGTCGAACAGCACGTCATCGAAGATTACCAGGCCGCCCGGCTTGAGCAGGCGATGGACGAAAAAGAAATCGACGAAACCCGGGTCGAAACGATGGTCGCCGTCGATGAACGCCAGGTCGAATTGCCGCCCGTTCGCCAGCATCCGGGGCAGTACGATCTCGGAGGGCTCCGGATAGAACTCCACCATCCGCTCGGCCCCGACCTCGCGCACCAGGCGCAGCGCCGCGTTGCCGAAGCGCGAGGCCTGGAACGGATCCATCACCACGTGCGGCTCGCCGCCCGCGGAGCCGCGAACCTCGGCCAGTGCCGCCAGGATGTGGAGCGTCGAGAGTCCCCACGCCATCCCGACCTCGAGCGTCGCCGAGGGCCGCTCCGCGCGGCATAGATTCGCGATAAACGCGCCGCGCTCGGGCGTCACCGCGACCGGCAGGATACCGTGACTCGCGCCGTCTTCACCGAGCACCGTCTGCTCAGCATAGAGCCGTTCAATACGCTGGCGGATGATGCTCGCGGCGTCAGGCACCGGCCGCTGCGGCTCGGATGTCATGCCTCGACCAGCACCGCGTCGCCTTCGATGCGAATCGGGAAGCTCGCCACCTTGAGCTTGGCCGAGTTGACGCAGGCACCGGTCGCCAGATCGAAACGAAAGCCGTGCCACGGGCAGCTCACGCAGCCGCGGTCGACGTCGCCCTCGCCGAGCGGCCCGCCTTCGTGCGGACATTCATTGTCGAGCGCGTAAAAGGTTCCGGCCAGGTTGAACAGCGCGATAAACCGGCCGGGGCCGATTTCGATGATGCGGCCGGTGCCATCGGCGACTTCATCGCGCCGCGCTACTTTGGTGAACGCCAAGTCTGCCTCCGCTCGCCGCTGAATCCGCTAGGTCGTGTATTCGGCGTTGATCCTAACATAGTCGAAACTGAGATCGCTGGTCAGGACCACGCCCCGGGCGCGGCCCTGTTTGAGATCCAGGATCACGCGAAACTCGCGCTCGCGCATCCGCGCCTGAGCCTCGGCAAGCGCCTCGACCAGCAACGCGCCCCGCGCCGCGATTGGCACGCCGGCGACCTGCAATGCCAGGCGCTCGGGATCGATCGCGACGCCGCAGGCGCCGGCGGCGGCGATGATTCTGCCGACGTTGGGATCGCAGCCGAAAAACGCCGTCTTCACCAGCGGCGAGTTGGCGATTTGGCGCGCCACCCGGAAGGCCTCGGCGCTGGTGCGGCCGCCGCGGACTTCAATCGCGACCAGCTTGGTCGCGCCTTCACCGTCGTGCACCAGTTGCCAGGCGAGCGAACGCGCAACCTCGCGCACGCCCTCCTCGAACGACGCGAACTCCGCCGGCGAGAAGCGGCGGTTCCGGGCCGCGCCGCCCGCCATCACTATCAGCGTGTCGTTGGTCGACATGTCGCCATCGACCGTGATCGCATTGAAGCTGACCGGCAGCACGCGCTTGAGAATCCCACGCATCGCGGGCGGCGCGACCGCCGCGTCGGTCACGATGAACGCAAGCATTGTGGCCATGTGCGGCTGGATCATTCCGGCGCCCTTGGCCACTCCCGCGATTGTCAGGTCGGCGCCGCCCAGCCGTATCGATACCCAGGCCAGCTTGGGGTGCGTGTCGGTGGTCATGATCGCGCGCGCGAAATCCTCGAGCCCATCGGGTGACAGCGCCGCGACCGCCTCGCGCACACCGCGTCGATATTTATCGAGATCAAAAAGATGACCGATCACGCCGGTCGAACAGGGCGCGACCGCTTGCGGAGCGCATCCGAGCTCCCGCGCCACGGCCGCCGACGAATCGCGCGCAAGCTTGAGCCCCGCCCGGCCGGTGAAGCAGTTGGCCGAACCCGAGTTGGCGGCGACCGCGCGCAGCCGTCCACGCTCGAGGCGCTGCTCGGCGATCACGACCGGCGCCGCCTTAACGCGATTGGTCGTGAACACGCCCGCCGCCGCGGCCTCCGCGTCCGCAACGATCAGGCCGAGATCACTGACGCCGGGGCTGGTCTTGAGTCCCGCGCTGACGCCCGCAAAACGAAACCCGCGCACCGTCGCCGGGCCCGTCCGTACCTCCATCGCCGTCCTCCAGCCGCCGATCTATACGCGGCGGCTCAGCGGGCGCGCAAGGCCGGCGCGGCCCGCGCGCATCGCACGAGGCTCATTCATGCCGAAAACAATTACTTGCCGTGGCAGCGCTTGTACTTCTTGCCCGAGCCGCAGGGGCAGGGATCGTTGCGGCCCACCTTGTCGCCCTCGCGCTTGACGGTCGCCGGGCTTTCGCTTTCGGCCGCGCCGCCGTGGCTCATCACGACCTGCTGCGGATGCTGCTGCGGCTGCATCTGCTGCACGTCCTGCTCGCGCGTCACCTGCACGGCGAAGATCTTCTCGACGATGTCGCCCTGCATCGTGCCCATCAGCGCCTCGAACATCGCGAAGCCTTCCTTCTGATACTGCACCAGCGGGTTCTGCTGGGCGTAGCCGCGCAGCCCGATGCCCTCCTTGAGGTGGTCCATCGCCAGCAGATGGTCCTTCCACAGCGAGTCGAGGGTCTGCAGCGAGACGATCTTCTCGATCTGCTGCATCACGGCGAGCGTGAACTGCTGCTCGCGCTCGTCGTAGAGCCGCCGAACCCGCTCGCTCGCGATCTCGACCAGGTCCTCGGGCGTGTCGATCGCCTTGCCGTTGAGGTTCTGCATGAAGTTGAAGCGGAATTTGAACTGCTTGTAGAAGGCATCCTCGATCGCCTTCCAATCCCACTGGTCGGCGTTAGCCTCGCGATCGGCGTGGGCCTCGACGATCGCTTCGAACAGTGCGTCGCACATGTCCAGGATGTCGTCCTTGAGGGGTGCTTCGCCCAGCAGCTCGCGGCGGCGATGGTAGACCACCTCGCGCTGCTTGTTCATCACGTCGTCGTATTCGAGCAGATGTTTGCGGATGTCGAAGTTGTGCGCCTCGACCTTCTTCTGCGCGTTTTCGATCGCGCGCGAGACCATCCGATGCTCGATCGGCACGCCGTCCTCCATCCCGATCCGGTTCATCAGGCCCTTGAGACGGTCGGCGGCGAAGATGCGCATCAGGTCATCTTCCAGTGAAACGAAAAATCGCGACGAGCCCGGATCGCCCTGGCGGCCGGCGCGGCCGCGCAACTGATTGTCGATGCGCCGCGATTCGTGGCGCTCGGTGCCGAGGATGTGCAAGCCGCCCGCCTGCAGCACCTGCTGGCGCTCGGCCTCGCATTGCGCGCGATACTTCACGAGCGCCGCCTGGAACCCGGCGTCCGCCGGATCCTTGGTGCCAGCCTCGGCCGCCGCCATGAACTCGGGATTGCCGCCCAGCACGATATCGGTGCCGCGGCCCGCCATGTTGGTCGAGATCGTGACCGCCTTGTGGCGTCCCGCCTGGGCGACGATCTCGGCCTCGCGCTCGTGGTTCTTCGCATTGAGCACGTAGTGTTTGATACCGGTATGCTTGAGCTGGTTGGCGACCCGCTCAGACTTCTCGATCGACACCGTGCCGACCAGCACCGGCTGCCCACGCTCGTGGCAATCCTGGATCTCCTCGATCACGGCGTCGAACTTTTCGCCCTCGCTCTTGTAGACCAGGTCGTTATGGTCGTCGCGGATCATCGGCTGGTTGGTCGGGGCCACCATGACTTCGAGCTTGTAAATCTCATGGAACTCGACCGCCTCGGTATCGGCCGTACCGGTCATGCCGGCCAGCTTCTTGTACATCCGGAAGTAGTTCTGGAAGGTGATGGTCGCCAGCGTCTGGTTCTCGGATTCGATCTTGACGTTTTCCTTGGCCTCGATCGCCTGGTGCAGCCCGTCGCTCCAGCGCCGCCCCGGCATCAGGCGCCCCGTGAACTCGTCGACGATCACCACCTGCCCGTCCTTCACCACGTACTCGACGTCGCGCTTGAACAGCACGTGCGCCTTGAGCGCCTGGTTCACATGATGGAGCAGCAGGATGTTGCGCGGGTCGTAGAGGTTCTCGACGCCCAGCAGCTCCTCGACGCGCGCCACGCCTTCCTCGCTAAGCGCCGCGGTCTTGAGCTTCTCATCGACCGTGTAATGCTCCTCGGGACGCACGCGCGGGATGACACGGTCGACGACGTAATAGGTATCGGTCGACTCCTCGGAGGCGCCCGAGATGATCAGCGGCGTGCGGGCCTCGTCGACGAGCACCGAGTCCACTTCGTCCACGATCGCGTAAGCGAAGGGGCGCTGCACCCGGTGCTCGGGACGCACGGCCATGTTGTCGCGCAGGTAGTCGAAGCC
>JBGPMT010000096.1:0-9718 GCA_041487135.1 Binataceae bacterium (SeqCode)
ACACAGTTGAGCGCCACGCCTCCGGCCATGCACAGATACTCGACGCCCAGCTCGCGATTCACCGTGCGCGCCAGCCGCAGCATCACCTCCTCGGTCACCTTCTGCACCGACGCGGCCAGGTCCATCTCGCGCTGCGTGAGCCGGCTCTCGGGTTGCCGCGGTGGTCCGCCGAACAGGCGATCGAAGCGGCCGTTGGTCATCGTGAGTCCGGTCGCGTAGTTGAAGAACTCCATGTCGAGCCGGAAGGTGCCGTCGGGTTTGAGGTCGATGAGCTCATCGAGGATCAGGTCCGCGTAGCGCGGTTCGCCATACGGCGCCAATCCCATCACCTTGTACTCGCCCGAGTTGACCTTGAAGCCGGTGTAGTAGGTGAAGGCCGAGTAGAGCATCCCGAGCGAATGCGGGAAGTCTATCTCCCAGGCGGGAGTGAGCTGGTTGCCCTCGCCGAGCCATACCGAGGTCGTCGCCCATTCGCCGACGCCGTCCAGACATAGCACGCCGGCGCGCTGGAAGGGGCTGGGGAAAAAAGCGGAGGCGGCATGGGCCTGGTGATGCTCGGTGAAGCGGAGCGGCGGAAGCTCGGAAACGCGGCACCCGTCGAGCGCCGCCAACTCGCGCTTGAGCAGCGACTTGAGGTTGAGCTTCTCGCCGAGCCACACCGGCATCGCGGCGATAAACGACGCGAGCCCGCGCGGCGCGTAGCCGAGATAGGTCTCGAGCAGGCGCTCGAATTTCAGTAGCGGCTTGTCGTAGAAGACGATACTGTCGAGATCGCCGAGCGCGGCGCCGCCCGCCTTGAGACAGTACTCGATGGCATGCCGCGGGAAGCGCGCATCGTGCTTGCGCCGTGAAAAACGCTCCTCCTGCGCGGCGGCAATTATCTCGCCGTCAGCGATCAGCGCCGCAGCGCTGTCATGGTAGTAAGCGGAGATACCTAGGATTTTCAAACGTGTCGGTGTGGGCGAATTGCGCCGGGACTTCCGAGCATGTTAGAGGCGATAAGTCCTGGTCACGAAAAGTGTCCTTGCTCTAACGCCAGCGGAGAAACGACCGGCTCGCCATTTCGAGATTAACCGCGTGAACCGCGCGAATCGAAAATATCAGCCAATTGATCGAACCCGTCCTCGTCTGAAAAGCGTCGATGGAAATCTAACATGAGTCCGTAGTACGTAAAAGAGCGCCATGATTCCCGGCAGGCCGGAATAACAGGAGGCTAACAATGCAGCGCAGCAACGATCGTATCCTCACGACCCATGGCGGCAGCCTGCCGAGGCCCGGCGATCTGGCCCATATGATGTACGACAAGCTCGATGGCAAGCGCGTCGACGAAGCCAGGCTGAAATCGCGGGTCAAGGAAGCGGTCGCCGAGATGGTGCGCAAACAGCGCGAGGCCGGTATCGACATCGTCAGCGACGGCGAGATGAGCAAGCCCGGTTTCAGTAACTACATCATCCAGCGCTTCTCCGGTTTCGGGACCGAGCGCGCCCAGTTCATGGCGACGGACCTGGCGGAAGTTCCCGGCTTGGCCGAGAAGCATTTCGGCGACGAAGGCGGCCAGCACATCATCATGCCGATCCTCATCGGGCCCATCGAGGTGCGCGACAAGAACGCGGTCAAAGTCGATATCGATAATTTCAAGGCGGCATTGGGGGGTAAGAGCCTCGACGAGGCGTTCATCTGCGCGGTCACGCCGGGACAAGTGGCCTTCAATTTTCCAAACCATTACTACCCGTCGCTCGAGGAGTATCTCGAGGCCGCCGGCAACGCGCTCAGGTTCGAGTACCAGGCGATCATCGAGGCCGGCTTCAACCTGCAGCTCGATTCGCCCGAGTTGGTGATGCGCGCCCATGCCTTCACCGACGGCCAGGGTCCGGTCGACGTGCGCAAGTACGTGCCGATCGCGATTGAGGCGCTGAATCGCGCGACGCGCGGCCTCCCTCCCGACAAGATGCGGCTGCACTTGTGCTGGGGAAATTATGTCGGACCACATCATAAGGACGTCGAGCTGCAGAAGGTCATCGAGCCGGTGCTCAAGACCAGCGCCGGATTCATCTATTTCGAAGGCGCAAACCCGCGTCACGAGCACGAATGGGAGGTCTGGGAGAAGGTCCGGCTGCCGGATGGCAAGGCGATGATACCGGGCGTGATCGATACGGCGACCAATCACGTCGAGCATCCGCGGCTGGTGGCTCAGCGCATCGAACGCTTCGCCAGGATCGTCGGCAAAGAGAACGTCATCGCCGGCACCGATTGCGGATTCGGCACGTTCGTCGGATCGTCGGGCGTCGATCCCGAGGTCGCGTGGTTGAAGCTTCAGTCGCTGGCGGAAGGGGCCAGGATCGCATCGCAAAGGCTGTGGTAGCCACTACGAGCGGGAACCTTGGTCGTCGTTGATGCCGGCAAAGGTACGCTCGCGATCAGAGCGCCGTGCAGGTATTCGCGGTCGTGTCGCAGTTCCAGCCCATGCCCTTGCCACCAATCGCGCCGTTCTGACCGCCCGCGCACGCCGTCCCGCCGGTGCCCCCGTTCACGTCGATGTTCGCACCGGTATAGCCTCCCGGCCCTGCTACGATGACAGCACCGCCGCCTGAGCCGCCGGCGCCTCCTGCGTTTCCGCACGAGGTACCCGCGCCGCCGATCGCGCCGCTGGCTACGATATGCCCGGTCGTGGTTGTGAAGCTTTTGCAAGCGAGCACGAGGACCGCGCCGCCGCGGCCATTGCCCACGCCGCCCGTTCCCGTTCCAGCGCCGCCGGCGCTGTTGCCGGATGCGCCCCCGAAGTTGTAGCTACCTGAGCAGGTACCACCCTCTCCCCGAAAAAACTCAGGACTCTGAGTTGAGAGGGCGTCTAAAAACGCCTTGGCAGAAGCCGCGCTTGGGCTGCCGCCGTTGCCGGGAGACGCGCCACCAACAACTCCACCGCTTGGACCGTTACTCAAGAAGGTGGGGAAATTGGCGTTCCAGACGTTGTTCCCAGTGTTGCCGTTGTTTGTGGTACCGGCCGCCCCGCCTCCTGCTGAATTTCCACCAAACAGTCCACAGGTGTTCGTCCCAACGCCGTTGTTCGGACCGGTGAGGTCGATCGCACAGGCACTATCGCTGGTCCCGTCTTCCTTGGTGCAGGTTGCCGTGCTCGCAATCGAGCAGGCGCCGTTAACGATGATTCGCGCCCAGCCGACGGTCGTCCCGACCTTCATCTGGCCGCTGCCGCTGATGGTGAAGGAAGTGTAGTAGTGCGTGCCGTTGATCGTGGTCACGCCCGAGGAGAGATTCGGATCGGCCTCGACCCCGTTCCCGAAATACTGGAGACCGGGCGGCACCGAAGAAACCAGCTTGGTCGGCGGCAATGTGCCGGTCGTATCGTTCGCGAGATTCACCGCAGCGTAAGTGGGCCGACCCGCGGCGTTCCCGTGCAGCAGAGTTGTCGTCGTTCCCTGATTGGCGAGCGTGTCGTTTAGGATATCGACGCCGGTGAACGCCGGATTGCCGGCTGCGTTGCCGTGCAGGAGCGTGGTGGTCGTGCCCTGATTCGCGTGCCGTGCGCTCGCCAGCGTATCGGTGCTGCAGCTCAGCGTTCCCGTCGAGCTCAGAGAGGTCCCGAACTGATTCGTGCAGGTCCCACCTGCAAGATTCGCGGTGACAGTCTGCGCCGGAAAGGATCCGCTGACCGAGATCCCCGTGCCCGCGCTCACTCCCGTCGGCGAGGCCGAGCCCGTGCCGCCGTTGCCTGTGCCGAGCGTACCGCTGACGTCGGTTCCGAGCGTGACCGCCCCGAATGAGGGCTGACCCGCCGCGTTGCCATGAAGCAGCGTGGTGGTCGTTCCCTGGTTCGCCAGCGTATCGTTCGCGAGACTGACTCCCGCCCACGATGGATTGCCCGCTGCATTTCCATGCAGCAGCGTGGTGGTCGTGCCCTGATTCGCAAAGGCCGCTCCCGCCAGGGTTGGCGTCGAGCAGCTCAGCGTCCCGGTCGCGCTCAGCGCCGTCGCATACTGATTCGTGCAGGTCCCGCCGGCGAGGTTCACGGTGACCGTGGTGACGCCGTTCGCCGTCGAGGCGCTGATTCCCGTTCCCGCCACGATGTTGAGGCTGACGACGTCCCACTTGCCGCTGGCCGCGTCGACCAGATTGAACGGGACGTATTGTATGGAAAGTGCGAGGCTGGTGGCGCCGTCGATCGTATCCGACCCGGCCCGCGCGAACGTACAAGCGTTCGCCGTGGAGTCCATCTTCTTGAGCGTGAGAACGCGGCCGCTGCCGGTTGCCGCCGGCAGGTTCAACGTGACCGCGCCGCCGGTCGCATTGCAATCAAGATACGAATCTCCCGAGGCGACCGAGTACGGCGACTGCGCGTTGACGATCAGCGCGGTCGTGCGATGGATCGCGATAACCGTCGGCGCGCCGGCTGTGCCGCCGATATCGCCCGCGGGCGGATAGATGCCACCGCTGCCGCCCCCGCCGCCGCCGAAGAGCTGCGTCGCGTGGGCTGGATGCGCCAGGCAGACAAACAGGAGCGCGAGCACAACGAGCCTTCCGGGATGTAGACCCCGAAAAAGATGTAGACCCTGAAAAAGACCCTGAAAAAACATCACTGCCTCACCACTTCGGCGCAATTCACCGTCGCACCGGTGGACGAGAAGCCATACAGCGCGCCGGTCACGTCGAACGTCGCCGCCGGTATCGTCGAGCTGAGCTGCGTGCCCCGCGATGCGCCGATCGACGAGTCTCCGATTCGTGCTGTGCTCGTGCCGATGGTGCCAATCATTTGGCAAATCGCCGTCACGCGGTTGGTGTTGGCTGGCAGGAGCTGCACTGGCGAAGCACTGGAAACCAGGGCAACGTCAGGATGAGAAGCACCGGCCTGCGAAGCGTTGGCCTGCGACTGCGCCTGATGCTGAGCCCGCGACTCCACCGCCGCCCCGAAAAGCGTCAGCAGCGCGATTGCCAAAGCGAATCCTGTTCTCATGCCCGTTCTCCATGCGCCGCTGTTCATCTCGTGCATTTTCGGTTCGATCGCGCGGCTGGAAAAGGGTGAAATCTTTCAGGATGATGTTGACTCGCCCGGTCGCGGGACACCCCGGGCACGTTCGAGCATCGCAACTCATCTGAGGCAAATAGCTATTTCGCAGAATCCGGCCGGCGACGGCGTTTCTGCGGCGCCGCTCGTTTAGGTATCCTGAGGCGAGTGCGGCGAATGCTGCGGCCAGTGTATGTCAACTAGCGAAACATCGGCGAAGGAAGACAAGTCCGAGGTTGGGACGAGCGCGAGTGATCGCGAGCGGGCACTGCTCCTGCTTTGCTGTGCTCCGCAGCACGCCGGCGGATTTCAAGCTCGGATACAGGGCCTGCTCAGCGCGGGAATCGATTGGCCGCGCTTCGCGCGTTTGGCGGCGAAAAATAGCGTCGCGCCGCTGGCCGCTGTGCGCCTGCTCGCCAACGGCCGCGCACAGCTCCCCAGCTCGATCGCGCGGCAATATGCATTGGTGGCAGAGTCAACCGCGATGCGATGTGACTATCTGGCCACATGCCTGTTCGAGATTCTCGATGTCTTCAAGCGCGAACGAATCCCGGTACTGACTATCAAGGGATTGATTACCGCCGCGACTGCCTATCGCGACATCAGCTTGCGCGCGTTCGGAGACCTCGACCTCGTGGTCCATCGCGATGACGTTCCGCAAGCCGTCGCGGCGCTCGAACGCATCGGCTTTGCGGGCAGGTCGTGGCGCGCCGGCGCCTTCGCCAGCCGTTTCTTTCCGGATACCTCAGTGGATTTCAGCCGCGACGGTATCGTGCTCGATCTTCACTGGTCGCTCAGCGCAGACTATTTTCCCTTCGCTCCCGGCGATGACACCGTATGGCGGCGCGCGATCGAGATTGACCTGCGCGGCCGGCCGGTAATGACGATGGGCGGCGAGGATTCCATCCTTTTCCACGCCTATCACGGCGCCAAGCACGGCTGGTCGAAGCTCCAGCAGGTTTGCGACCTGGCGTATCTTTGCGCGCTGGAGGCGCCGCGCTGGGAGGTCCTGCTCGCCAGTGCCGCGCGGATCGGGAGCCGGACGATGCTGCTGGCCGGCATCGAGCTCTGCCGTTCTTTGTTCGCGATGGAAGTGCCGGGGCTGTTCGCGCACGCGCTTGGCGAGCCGCGCGTCAAGTCGCTCAGCAAGACGGTGGCAGAGCGGCTGTTCGAGATTCGCGAGGAAGGGGAATTTGCGGAATGGCGGGTCGCGCTCACCTCGATCGACTCCGGGCGCGACCGCGCGCGCTATCTGGTGAGGCGCATAGTCAGTCCGAAGTTGAGCGATTGCGCGCTGCTGCCGCTGCCGCGTCCGCTTTATCCACTCTATTATGTGGCGCGTCCGCTGCTGCTCGCGATCAAGCATCGCGAGGCGCTGCGCAAAAAGCGCGCCCTCGCCTCGGCTTCCGGCGCTGCGGTTATTCCGCGCTAGGCGCAGCCAGGGTCGGGCAGGCGGCGGCGGAGGCTTGCTGCTTGCGCAGCATGTTGGCGGTGGGAATTCCGGTGCGGGCGTGGGACTTTTCGCAGTCCGCCGTGGAGGGTCCGCGCATGTTGCCTTCCATGTACGCCAGTCCGGGGCAGCGGCTGCAGGAGCCAACGTGCGCGCAGGTCGAGCAGACCGGCAGATCGCGCGCGCGGATCGTGCGCACTTCAGTGAGCTGCGGCGAGTGCTTCCAGATGTCGATGAATTGCTGGCTGCGGATGCTGCCGCTGGGCAGCGGAAACTGCACGCACGGATAGACCTCGCCGTACGGCGAGACGTAGCAGGCGCTATGACCCGCGCTGCACGGCAGTTCATCGAGCACGTCCTCGGTCACCGGCCCGGGCGGCGCGCAGAACTCGCCGACATCGCCGACGATACTCTCGTCGCGCATCACCTGGTTCAGGTCGGCCCGCGAGATGTTGAGGCTGAGCAGCGATCGATCGCCGTTGATATGCGGCGTGATGGTCGGATCGATCGTGAAGGTCGCGCCGAGCTCCTCGGCGAGCTTCTTGACCGCCGGGTAGTCAAACCGGTTCTGAGCCATCAGCACGTTGGCGATGGTTACCTTCAAGCCCTGCGAGCGCAGAAAACGAATCGCGGCGAGCGATCGCGCGAGCGAGCCCGGCACCTTGGTGATCGCGTCGTGCACCGCGGCCCGATGGGAGTAGATGCTGACCTGGACGGTATCGACGCCGAGCTCGCGGATCAGCGCGGCCTGCTGCTCTTTGATCAGGATCGCGTTGGTCTTGAGCTTGACGTTGAAGCTGAGCTCACGCGCGCGCCGGATGATCGCGAACAGGTCCTTGCGCAACAGCGGCTCGCCGCCGCTGAGGATCAGGAACAGCACCCCCGCCTGCGCCATCTGCTTCAGCAGATCCGCGATCTCGTCGAACGTCAGCTCGCCGGCGTCGTCGTGATCGAGGTAGCAATGCACGCAGCGCTCGTTGCATCGCCAGGTCACATCGAGATGGACGCTGAGCGGGATGCCGAGCTGGATGGCCTTGGCATTGGCAGCCTCGAGGAGCGTGGTCATGGCTGCTCCGCCGGGATTGGATGATCGGTCACCATCAGTATCCCCTCCTGCGCGAGCTGCCCGACCAGCTCGAGCGCGTCCTGGTAGGCGGCCTCGGTGTCGATCTCGAATTCCGGCACCAGGTCCCGGGCCACGATTTCGCGCAGCGTCGTAATCCCGTCGGCCGCGCCCCAGATGATGCTGGCGGTCGGATTCAGGGTGAAGACCCGCGAATCCTTGACCGACATGATAATCATTTCGTCGCCGAGCATTCGCGCCGCGGTATCTCGGCTGCGCTTGATGTAGGTCTCGCTCATCGCACCAAATCCCAGACCTCGGCGCCCGGCCGGAACGTCAATTCGTAAACCGGCACGCGGGAAACGAAATCGCACGCCGTGCGGAACAGCTTCTCGACCAGCGGGCGTTCGTCGGCGAAAAACAGGATGTTGCGCAACAGGCGCCGCGCCGCGCTGGAAGCCGCAAGCGGCCGCGCCGCATCCGACGATCCCTTGGCCAGAAAATAGAGCGCCGCTACCGGAGCCGCGAGGTTCTCGCCCGGCCGGCCCAGCTCGCCCGCGAACGGCGTGCCGAAGGCCCGGTAGCCCTGCCCCGCCTCCCGCACGTAGGAAATCTCGTCCGTCAGTAGCGTCACATCGGACGGCGCCAGGCGCGAGATGGTGGTCTTCCCCGCGCCCGATACTCCCGAAAAGATGAACGCCCGCCCGCCGCGAATCGCGCTCGCCGCGTGCAGCAGGAAGCCGCCGCGCTCGGCCAGCACCAGGCTGTGCACGATGCGCAGGACAGAATCGATCGCGTATGGGTAGGCGGCCTGGCGCACCCGGCCCTGCTTCGATATCGGGTCCCAGTCCGCGCGGAAATCCCCGCGGCTCATGGTCCAACGGCGGCCATCGCGTCCGACCTCGAGCTCCTCGTCGTCGCCAATCCGCGCGGGCGCCACGAGGTCGACCTCGAGCCGGATGGCGGCGTCATCGGCGGCGCCGAGAAATCCCGCGTAACGCCGCTCGAGCATCGCGATGAACTCAGGATCGGCCGAAGAAATTCCGATCGGCAGCCCGCCGATTGCGACCGAGGTGCCGTAAGCGCCGCTTTCGCTCATGCGGGGCATCGGCTGACCATCCGATACGAGCGCCGGCGCCGCGCACGAAACCCGAGCGTCAGGCGGCGCACGAGGCCGGAGTTGCGAATCGCGAACGACAGCATCCGCGCCGAGCGTGACGGAGCTTGGGACGCCATCGGAATCCGGCGGCCGTCGCGTACCACGGCGCTGACGTATCCCAGGACTTCCGAGCGAGGGACGGGGGGATCGCAAGCCGCGAGCGCGTCGCCACGCGTGATGAATTGCGCCGCTCCCGCGAGGCTGCCGACGATGCGCACGATTCGATGCGCGAACAGGCGGCCGTCGCGGCTGAAAAGCGCGACCTGCCCCTCCGCCACCGGAGCGTCGCCCGCCGGGGAGACCTCTATGCGGTCGCCCGGCCAGATTGCCGGCACCATGCTGCTGCCGCCGACAAGGACCACGACCGGACCGCCCGCGGAGCGCAGCGCCTCGGCGATCAGCTCGCAGCCGATGCGGTCGAAAGCCGTTGCGGATAGCGCCGGAGCTGTCGGTTTCACGTCATTCCGCCAGCGGTGGCCGATTATCAGATTCGGTTATCGCTCACGAGTTCTTGCGGTTGTGATGGCACTGGCCTTGGGTGCTCTGCACCTTGCCGCACGCGAGCGCCATGGTCTCGAACACATCCTCGCGCTGATACGTGGGCTTGACGTAGGGCTTCCTGGCCCGCGTCTCGCGCGACCGCTCGTCAATCTGATCGTGTTTACTCATATATCCTCATTGCGCGGAGTCCAATGCGTTTATTCAGTTTAGAGCAATCCCGCCTGCGATGCCTGGACAGCGCCGCCGCCCAGCGGTGAGAAGTACACCTGGGAAGCTCCTCCGGTACCTGAGGCGTTGTCGATAATTATCCCGCTGGTACCGCTGGTCGCGGCCAACCCGGCAATTGAATTGGCGGGGAAAGAATAGATGCTCAGCGTCCCTCCGCTCCCAGAGCCTGTCGCCACTGCTGATATGGTAATTGAAGTAGCACTGTTTCTCGCAGTGATCGTAGCGCCAGCCGGTATGTTCGTCCCCGTAACTGCCGATCCCACATCCCCCGCGACGAAAGCCGCCGTAGCCGAAGTGACT
>JBGPMT010000097.1:0-9711 GCA_041487135.1 Binataceae bacterium (SeqCode)
CAACGCGAGCGGCCTGGTCACGGGTGACCACGCCAAGATGGTCGAAGCGCGGCCCGACTTCGTGGTCTTCAATGGCAAGCTCAACAACTACAGCGTCGACCATCCGATGCCGCTCAAAGCGCACCAGCTCGTGCGCCTGTTCTTTCTGAACGCCGGACCGAATCTGAGCTCGACCTTCTACGTCGAGGGAGTGATCTTCAAGAACGCCTACGCGGGTGGAAATCCCGCCAACGCGCTCCACGGGCTGGGAAGCTTCTTTGTCGGCCCGGGCGCGAGCGCGATATCCGAGTTCCAGATCGACGAACCCGGCAACTATCCGTTTGCGAATCAGAGACGCGCCGGTGCGTACAAGGGAGCGCTCGGCATCTTCAGCGTCGCGCCGTAGGACAAGTTATTTCCCGCGCTCGCCGCTCGCGCAGAACGAACCAATCAGACGGACAAGATTGTCGATCTTCCGATCGCTGAAGATCGATCTCCAGGGCGGCATCTGGCTGCTGAGCCCCGCGGCCGGACCGCCGGCTCTGATCACCTTCGCCAGCATCCGGTCGGAAAACTTGCGCATCGCGGCACAATCCGCGAAGTCCCCCGGCCTGCTCCTGAGCGTCGCGGCGGCGGGACCGTCTCCCCTGCCCTCGGCGCCGTGGCAGCGGGCGCAGTAAAGCCGGTAATTCTCCCGCGTGGCGCTCGGCTCGCCACCCGTATCCACGCGCGAGGGCGGCGGGTTCTTTCCAAGGATGCTGCACAGGCGCTCCGCGATCAGCGGGCCGCCGAGATTATGGCCAGCGACGTTCCAGTGCCCGGTTCCCACCTGCGTGCTCCTGAAGCCATGGAGAAAGGTGTGATGCTCGTCGGCCCAGCGCTGCATCGGCTCTGCCAGGTTCAGGACCGGAAAGCCCTCGCGCTGGCCGAGCGCCGCCAGGCGCCGGTCGGCGTAGAACAGATCGCTGACGCCCAAGTGGCGCATGTAGGCCGCGCGAACCGCGGCATCGGGGTAGACCTGGATAGCGTTGGTCAGGGTCACGGCCAGAAACGGAACATGATGGCTCGCGACCTCGCGGTGCATCAGCGCAATCTGCTCTTCGGTGACATTCCAGGCATCGCGCCACGCCTCGCCGGCCGGCGCACGATAGATCGTCGCGCTGATACCCAGTTCATGACCCTGGACGGCGGGATGCGCGCGCGCCTTTCTTGCCCGGAGGCGATCCCTGATGAGCACCCGCGCATGGCTCAGCAACGCGATAACCCGCCAGTGCCGCGACTCGAATCTCAGCATGCATTGGAAACGGAACCAGGCCGAGTCAACGAAGGGACCGCCGAGTGCGATCCCGCCATTGCGCGCGACGAAGAACGGCCGGCACTGGTCGCCCTCGAGCACGATCGAGTTGTTGCGTAGATCGTTGCCGGTGAAGAACGCCAGCACCACCGCGTCGGGATCGAACCGCCAGACCCGGCGCCGCAGAGCGATTAACTCCTGCGTGGTGCCGTAGCCGTCGACCCCGAAGTTCAGCACCTGCACCGGACCTGCGCCCGGCGCCAGGCATTCGCCGAGCTTGCGCTGCATCACCGCGCAAAACGTCGACTCCAGCGCCACCTGCTGCGCCTCGGTAAACGAGTCGCCCAGCACCGCGATCCTGACCGTGCCCGGCGGCTTCCGTTCGGTGACCTCGGGACCGCGAAAACCCTCGCGGTTAATCGCCAGCCAGGCGGTGCCCTCCTGATGCTGCCAGCCGGCCGTACCCGGATTGAGAGTCCATCCGGCCCCGCGGTCGTAGCTAGAGAAATCCGGCTGGGTAATCAGGCTGCGAAGCGCGATTTCCGCGATCGCGAGCGCCGCGACGACCGCTGCTGCGGCAAGCGCCAGGCTGCCAAGCAAACCGCGCATCGCAGATCGCTTAACGCCCGTGGCCGCCGCTTATCATCGCACACAGCCGCGCCGCGATCAGGTCGCCGGCCTGCCGATGTCCCGCGGCGTTCCAATGCCCGAAACCCATCGGCGTGTTCTTGAAGCCGTGCAGATAGACGTGATGCGCCTCGGCGTATTTCTGCAATTGCGGGGCGAGCGCCAGCACCTCGAAGCCCTCGCGCCGGCCCAGCGCCTCGATCCGTTCGTCGGGATAGAACAGGTCGCTGATTTGCCGCCAATGCATAAACTTCTCGCGCATCGCGGCATCCGGGAAGACCTGGATTCCGGTGTCGAGCGTGACCGCCAGGAACAGCGCATGATGGGACGCCGCCTCATCGCGGACCTGGACGATAAGCGCATCGGTCACGTCCCACGCATCGCGCCAGGCCCGATCGGCGGGCGGTTTGTAGATGTTGTAATTGATCGCGCGCTCGACCGGGCTCTCGGGAGAGGGACCGCCGGGATGGTGCCGGATGATGGTCCAGGCCTCGCTCAGCAGGTCGGTCAGCGCCGCGTCGCGATAATCGAACCGCGCCATGCACCAGAGCCGGAACGACGGCGAGCCGAAGAACGGTCCGACCGGTACCAGCTTGCCATCGTGCAGCGCGTAAAACGGCCGGCATTGATTACCCTCCAGCACCACCGAATTGTTGCGGATGTCGTTGCCGAGAAAGATCGCGAGCACCACGGCGTCGGGCGAGTAAGCCAGGGCCTGGTTGCGCAGCGTCACGAGTTCCTGTGTGGTGCCGTAGCCATCGACCCCGAAATCCAGCGCCTCGACGCGCCGGCCGCTAAGCGCCGGACAAGCGGCCAGCCGGCGCTCGGTCACGGTGCTGAAGGTCTCTTCGTAAGGGACCTGGATCGCCTCGGCATACGAATCGCCGAGTATCGCGACCCGGAACGTGCCGGGCGGCTTGGCGCGCGGCCGATCGGGCCCGCGCAGCCCCGCGCGATTGATGCTGACCTGCGAGCTGCCTTCGCGGCCGTAGTAGCCCGAGGCTCCGGGCCGCAGACTCCATCCGGCGGCCGGATCGAAGCGGAAGAAGTACGGGTACCAATGGTTGGCGATTCGCAGCCCGGCCTCGGCAATCAACAGCGCCACTATGATCCCGCCGAGCACGAGCGCCAGATTGGCCGCGGCGCGCCTGAGAAGACTCACTGCCTGTAATATTCTGCCGGACTGCGATTTCTTCGCCGCGCGCTGGCCGACGGCTTGTGGACCGTCGCCCCGCGCGCGTCACGAGACGCGATGAGCATAGCAGGCGCCGGTGCTGAGATCATCCGTCTCTCGCGCAGCTCGGCGAGCACCCGCGGATAGGCGCAATCGCAACCTTGACTTTCATCAGGCCGGGTCTAATCTTCCCTTGCACCCGGCAAGAACTCTCTCGAAAAGGCAGGTAAAATCCATGGACAAGAAGTTTATCAATCCGCCCACTCTCTCCACCCCGACCGGTTACACGCACGTCGTGACGATCGAGGGCGGCGGGAAACTCATCTACATCTCTGGGCAGGTCTCGCTCGACAAGAGCGGCACGATCGTCGGCAAGGGAAATTTCGCCGCCCAGGCCCGACAGGTTCACGATAATCTGCTGGCGGCCCTGGCCGCGGCCGGGGCCAAGCCGGCCGACGTCGTGAAGATCAATTCCTACGTCGTCAACTACAAGGCCGAGCATCGCGCGGTGCTGCGCGAGATACGGGGGCCAATTTTCGGCAAGGATAATCCTCCGGCGAGCACGCTGGTCGGCGTTCAGGCCCTGGCGCTGGAGGACTTCATGCTCGAGGTCGAGGCGGTCGCGGTGGTGTCCTGAGCAAAGGTCGATCGGGAGCGATTTACGCGGCGGGTTGCTTTCCGCCACCGATAAGCGCACGGCGCCGCGTCCATCCGGACGCGGCGCCGCTCGCTTTCAGGCAAGAAAAAGCGCCACCGGCCTTGCGGCCGGCGGCGCTTCCAGAGCCGTTGTTACAGAATGTTAAAGTTCCACTGGAATTGGGCCAGAATCAAATTCTTGCCCTTCAACAGGCCGCCAGCGTAGTTGTCCTGGATGTTGTTGCCGATGACCCGGATGTACTGCAGCTTCATGAAGTACTGGCTCGTCCACGGCGGCACCAGCGCGATGTTCGGGAACAGCAGGAACGTGTTGCCGTCGGGGTTGTAGACCGAGACCCACTGCGGCGCGATTGACTGCCACCACCACGAGGTGCTGGCCGCGAAGATGAAGCTCTCTTCGTTGTGTCGCGCTTGCTGATAGCTTAACGGGCCATATTCATTGAAGCGGCTCGGGCTGAGCACCGTATAGTTGTTCCACTCCAAGTTCACCGTCAGCGACCCGCCGGTGCTGGTCAGCCACGGCGCATAGATCTGGTCGGCATCGAGGGCCACCAGGGTGTTGATCGTCTCGGAGTACTTCAAGCCGCTGATCGCGAAGCGGTTCGCGAACGGCGTATGATCCTGCCATACACCTTCGCTACGCAGCACGAACGGGAACATCGAGCCGAGTTGACCCGGGATGTTGAGCGGCATGTTGGCGGTGAAGCCGATGTCGTTCAAGTCTGGGTAGAAGTTCACGGTTCTCATCAGCGGACCAGGGAAGGCAAACTGGCAGCCGGGGAAGAGAGCGCTGCAGTTGGGGGCAAGCTGTTGCAGACGGGTCGCCGGATTGTACTGATGCCCGTGCCAGTACAGCACCGTCGCTTCGACCAACTGGTCGATCAGCGCATGGAAGCGGATACCTTCCTGGCTGTTGTTTAGCTGCGTGCCCGGAACTCTCCACGTCAGAGCAAGGCTGGGCGGCAGCAAGTTCCCGGCGAATGATCCCTGCGGATAGGCTGCCCAGGCGGCGGCGGTCGGAACGCCCGGGATGGTCTGGCTGTTCGGGTTCGGGAACCCCAGCGGGCCACCGAACGGCGTCTGGAGATTAACGTCAAAGCGACCGCCCGACGGGGCAAACATGTTAACTGAATCAGCGTTGGCCATGACGCCACGATAGGTGTGGTTAGGCGTATCGGTGAAGATCCAGTTGCTGAAGGCGGCCTGGATCGGCGGTTCCCATATGGCTTCGGCGAAGTTCTGCGTGAACCATTTGAACTCGGGCAGTTCGAGAATCGGATGAATCATGTACTGCGGAATGCGCGACTGCTCGAGGTTGGCGAAGCCGAAGTTCCAGCTCAGGTCCTGCGGGTTGACCACGTCGGCGATACGGAACGCCAGCGATTCACCCCAGGTCACGGTCTGACGGCCGGTGAACAGGCGCAGCGGACCCATCGACAGGCGCCACCACGCTTCGCGGAAACCGACCTGGTTATAGAAGTCGGCAGCGGACGAGGCCGTACAATGGGTACCGCCGGGCACGCCATGAATTGCCGGCGGAAAACATCCCGTTGTCGATCCGGTGAAGTTCAGAGCCCCCGCGTTGACCGAACGATAGGTCTGCTCGAACTCATAGGCCGGCTCGTACACGCCCCACCATCGCAGGAAGAAGTGATTCCTTCCGTCGAGGTCGTAGTTCAGGTCGACCTGCATGAAGTTGCGTTCGGTCGCCAGCCAATTGCTGGGCTCTTCACCGGCATAGAACGGCGCGGTGTTGGTACGGATAAGCTCCGTGTTTTCCCACATCCCGGTCGTGTTCTGCAGCAGACCGGTGATGCGCAGACCCTGCAGCCACGGATTCTCCGGATGTGGAATCCAGGCGCCCGCGGGACCGCCTTTGATGATCGCGTCCATCAATGTTGTAGATTGTGCTGCCCCTCCCGGCGATACTGCGCCGGGTACCTGGCTGTACGCCTTGGGCGTCGATCCGATGACCGCCCCTACGACGGCCAATGCGAGGACCCAGCCTGTCAGCCCGCCTATCCCAAACCAGGCTGACTTTCCTTTCGGCCTCGAGTTACAGGTGCTCATAGTTGCCTCCCCGGATGCGTTCGCATCGCTCTTACCACACCTGGCCTAACCAACTCGTTACAGTCGCCCCAAGAGCTGGTCTTGACCGCTTATCGCATGAATCTGCTCAAGTCTTGGGCGTTACTGAACCCCTCAAGATTTGTGCAGTTTGTACCCTGACGGTTGCGATAGTCAATAGCTGCGTTAAAAATCGTTTGGCCCGCATTCAGACACTTTTGATTCGGTTTATCAGCTCACGTTTAGACTGCTGGTCCGCGGCGGCCCGAGCCCCCGGCCACGCACGCCGTACGTCGATAACATAACCGTAAAGCAATTGCCAATTCCCGCTCGCCACGGTCCATGCACGTCCCTGCCGGGGGCCGCCATCAACCTCGACCCACTGGGGTTCAGGACGAGCGGGATCCATGTCCAACCAACTTCAAGACCCGAAAATCCTTGGTTCTTCCGAAATGATGGGATCGCCACATCCGCCACACAACACCCCCAGAATGCGAGACCTATATCGCACCGAAATTCCTGAAATGTCAAGACGGTTACGCCGCCGAAAACACTTTTTTATCAGCCCCGCCTTTATTCCATGCGCTGCTAACCCGGCGCCCTGCCCTGCGGCCAGCCGGGGGTGCCGGGATCGAGCGGGACCTCGACGTTCTTAAGGAAGATCGCGAACAGCCGCCAGTTGCCGACCGCTAGCAGCAGCTCGACGAACTGCTCGGGTGTGAAGGAGCGCTCCAGAATCGCGCGGGTCGCCGGCGAGATCTCGAAGCCGTCGAGCAGCTCGTCGGTCATCTTTATGATCGCGCGATCGAGTTCGCTGTAAAGCTTGCATTGCTCCGGATCGCGGACGCCCAGAATCTCCTCCTCCTTCATCCCGATTCGCTTCGCCGCCGTGACATGCGAGCAGAATTCGTATTCCGCCCCGGCGCGCCATCCGATGCGCAGAATGAGCAGCTCGCGCAGGCGGGCGTCGATCTGGTTTTTGTAGAGCAGCGTCGTGAGCAGCCGGGCGACCGCGCCCGCGCCTTCCGGATGGTTGAGCATCGCGCGCAGCGCGTTGACCGACGCCCATTCACGCGGTATCCCGACCTGAGCGCCGCGCCGGCGCGCCTCCTCGAGCGGCAGCAGTTTCACCATCCGCGAATGATCGCCGCGCCGTACCCGGCGCGCAAGCTCTCAGTAAAAGCGCGGCTCACCGGGCGGCCGCGTTTTCCACCTCCGATGTATCCAGTTCCAATGGTCGGGATGGCGCCGGATGATGCTCTCGATCGGCCTGACCAGGCGCTGCGTGTTCTCGCGCACCGCCTCCTCGCGGTCGCCGTCGTAAACCAGCTCAACCGGCGGCATGACGGTTATGCGATGGCGCAACGAGGTGCCCTCGCGCACCATGAAGGCCGGCACCACCGGCAGCTTGGTCATCATCGCCAGCCGCGCCGGTCCATCGTTGGTTGAAGCCGGATGCGCAAGAAAATCGACGAATACGCCGCGCCGCACATCGAGATCGAGCAGCATCGCGATGCCCCAGCGCCCCTCGCGCATCAACCCCACGATCGCGCGGGCGGCGCCCCGCCGCGCGATCGGTCGATTCCCGAAGCGGCCGCGGGCCCGATTGACGGCCGCGTCGATCAGCGGATTTCGGAGCGGCCGATGAACGATTGCCATCCGGTAGCCATAAATCGAATGGGCCAGCGCCAGCAGCTCGAAGTTTCCGAAATGGCCGGTCACCACGAAGGCGCAGCCGTTGGCCGCGGCGGTGGCGGCATCCCAGTAATCGCGGTTTTCGTAGCTTACGTAGTGCGCGATGTTTTCGGGGCCGAGCGAATCGAAATGGACCCACTCGGCCAGCATCCGGCCCCAGTTGCGATAGGAATCGCGCAGGATCGCGAGTCGGGCCGGAGGGCCGAGTTCGGGAAAGGCCAGCGTCAGGTTGCGGATCGCGACCGGCCGGTTGAAGCGATCGAGCACCGCGGCGAGTCCGCCCAGGCGCGCTCCAAAACGGACCGCCCGCTCACGCGGCATCGCGTGCAGCGTACGCACCGAGGCGCCGATCGGGAGATACTCCAGCCGGGCCTCCCACCCGGTTATCTGACGCGGCATCGGACCGGTAAGTTTTCAGAGGCGGGCCGCGGGCTCAAGCGCAGCGGCAAGGAGACCCGAAAAAAAGCGGCGGGAACCGGACCTGCCGATCCCCGCCGCCAGGCATCTCCTGAATTTCGTCCGCGCTTCAGAAGTGCGGCCGTTCGACGCTGCCGGTGCCGGAATCGAGCGGCGCCGCGGCGGCCGGCGCCGCGAAAGTGGTGGTCGAACTGCTCGACTTATAGGCCGCCGAGCCCACGCCGCCGGTATAGCTCGACGAGGTGGTCGATGACGACGAATAGGTGCCGGCGGAGGCCGGCGCGTTCATCGAGCTCGGCCCGGAGCCGCCCGGTGCTCCCGGCGGATAGGGATTACCCGAGGTCGCGGGCGCCTGCTGATAGGCACTCGGCGGGGTAACCGGCACGCCGTTGCTGTTGTAGGGCGCCGGCAGGGCGGTGCGCGGCGGCACCGAGATGCTGAAGGTCGGCTTGGAGATCTGATCGATCTGCGTCCGCGGCATATCGTGCATCTCCTTGCGGCCGAGCGAATTGATCATCGCCTGGCGCTGCTCCAGCGAGAGCGCGCGCAAGTCCTCGCGCGAGCGAATCACGTGCGGGGTCAGGAAGACCAGCAAATTGTGCTTCTGGTACTGGCGCGTGCGATCGCTGAACAGATTGCCGATCACCGGGATATCGGAAAGGAACGGCACCCCCTGGGTAGTGTTCTCGGTGTCGTCCGACAAGAGACCGCCGATCACCGCGGTGCGATGGTCCATCACCATCACGGTGGTCGAGGCCGAGCGCAGCGTGGTGATCGGGCCGAGCGGATTGCTCGCCTGGTTGGCGGTGCCGGGCACCACGCTGGAGACCTCCTCGTAGAGGTCGAGTTTCACATAGTCGCCCTCGGAGACCTGCGGCACGATATCGAGCGTGATACCGACGTTCTGCCGGTCGACCGAATTGAAGATCGCGTTGGGCAGTCCGGCGTTGGCGGTCGACGAGCCGACGAACGGCAGGTTCTCGCCCACCACGATCATCGCCTCCACGTTATCCGTGGTCAGCAGCGTCGGGGCCGACAACACGTTGGAATGCGTATCCTGCTGGAGCGCCGTAATCAGGGCCAGGTCGCACGGCACTGAGACCATGCCGCTGGTCGAGCCGGTGCCGCCGGTGGCGCTGCCGCTGAGCGTGGTCGGGACATTGCAGTTCTTGCCCGAGGCCAGGCCGACGCCGAGGCCGGTCAGGCCGAGCGGGTTGGCCAGCGCGTTCTGCAGCTGTCCGAAGTTTAGCGAGCCTACGCCGAGCGCCCCAATTCCGCCCGTGCCGCCATAGAAGGTAACGCCGATATCGCGCGCGCGGCTGATCGAAACCTCGACGATCACCGCCTGCACGAAGACCTGCACGCGCGGGATGTCGAGCTGGGTGATGATGGTGTGCAAAGTCTCGTAGTCCTGCGGCGAGGCGCTTACCACCATCGAATTGGTGGCCGGATCGGCGGTGATACTCACCGGGTTCTCGAACACCCCCGACATCTTGTCGGTCGTGCTGGTGCCGCCCGCGCCGCCGGTGCTGACCGACGCCGTGCCGACGTTGGTGGCGCTGCCGCGATTGGAAAGCGGCGATCCCCCCATGCCGCCGCCGCCCATGCCGCCACCCATCGAGCCGCCGAAGCCCCCCCCGCCGCCGCCGTAGCCGCCGCCACCGTAGCCGCCGCCGCCGTAGCCGCCGCCCGAGGCGAGCCCGCCGCCGAAGCCGCTGCCGAAGCTACCGCCGCTGAACATCCCAAGCGCGCTGCCGCGGCCGAGCGAGCCGCGTCCGCTTTGCGGCGAAAGCTGGCTGGG
>JBGPMT010000098.1:0-9694 GCA_041487135.1 Binataceae bacterium (SeqCode)
GCCAAGCGCACCAAGGCCCAGGCAGACATCTCGGAACTCAAGACCGCGCTGGATCGCTACTATCTCGATAACGGCTCCTATCCGACCACGGACCAAGGATTGCAGGCGCTGATTTCGCCTCCGACCGGCGGCAACATCCCGACCAACTATGAGCAGGGTGGCTATATCGAGCGGGTACCGCTCGATTCGTGGGGACATCCCTATCTCTACCAGAGTGACGGCAACGGCTACATCCTGAAATCCTTCGGCGCCGACGGTGTCGAGGGCGGTGAGGGCAAGAACGCGGACATCGACGGCTCTTCCGGCGCGCAGTAACGTCGCGATGTTGATGAAGAGTCCGATGGCGCTGGAAATCAATTCCGCGTCTGGCGGGACGCCCCGCGACGGGCGGATCCGCAATCTCGCGCGCCTGGCCCGTCAGGCTCAATCCGGTTTCACCCTGCTCGAAGTCGCGATCGTGCTTTTCATCATGGGCCTCATCATGAGCATCGCGCTGCCCTACTTCGGCGGACTTACCGGCACACGGCTCAAGAGCGAAGCGCGGCGGCTAGCCGGCCGTGCGACCTATCTCTATGACGCGGCCGCGACTGAAAAAGTCATCATGCGGCTCAACTTCGATCTGGATTCGAACAGTTATTTCGTGACCCGGCTCGATCCGTATCAGCCCGCCCCCACTTTCACGCTCCAGCACGGCTTATTGGGCCGGGTCATGCTGCCGCCGGGAATCAGGCTGCGCGACGTGACGGTCGGCGCGCTCGGTGCCGCCACGCGCGGCGTCGTGGGATGCGCCTTTTATCCGACCGGCTGGGCCGATGCGACCGTGATCCATCTGGCCGCCTCCAACGGCGCGATCTTCACGCTCGCCATCAATCCGCTCACCGGCCGGGTCTCGATTGTTTCCGGCGACCTGAGCCCCCGCCAGGTGGCGATCAACGGCCAATGACCGGCCTGGCCCATCGGGTTTGCCGCCTCGCGCCGCGCCGCGGCTTCACCCTGCTCGAAGTGATGATCGCGCTGGCGGTGCTGGGAATCGCGATGCTGGCGCTGCTCGCCCTCGACCACCAGGATCTGCAGAGCGTAATCCGCGCCCGCGAGTTGACCCAGGCCTCGATGCTGGCGCAGAACCTGATGACCCAGGCCGAGCTTGATCGCTTTCCCGACCCCGGCATCAGCCGCGGCAGGTTCGACAAGCTCTTTCCGGGCCAGTACGCGAATTTCAGATGGGAGCGGACGGTGGCGGAATCGGGAATTTTTCCCGATTTGCGCAAGGTCACAATTGTGGTGCAATTCGGTCCGAGTCTCAGCCGCCGCTACGACCTCTCGGAGCTGTTGCACAATCCCTCGCCGCCCGAAGCGGCCCTGCTTCCTCCCGGCGGCGGTCAGCCCATCCCGCCAGGTCCGCCATGACCCGCCGCGCTCCGCGCCGCGCCGCCAATGGCTTCACGCTGATCGAGCTGATGCTCGCGGTGATGATCCTCGGGATCGTGATGGCGATGCTGGCGGGGTCGTTCAATGCGGTGTCGCACGGCAAAGTCCAGGCCGAGGATCGGCTCGACGTGGACCATCAGGGACGCGCGATTCTGTGGACCCTGAGCGACGAGTTCCGCGACGCGGTTCAGACTCCGATCGTGCCGAGCCGCGTGCTGCTGCTCGGGCAGGGTCACATGAGCAATGGCAAGCCGCTCGATAACGTGACGATTTCCACTCTGGATCTCAGTCATAGCATGAGCCTCGACGGCTTCGGCGCCGAACAAATCGTCAGCTACACGAGCGCCCCCAATCCGGCGCGTCCGCAATGGTCCCTGCTGATGCGCAACCAACAGAGCGCGCTTAGCAGCGGGCAGGGAGCGGCCAACCCTGCGGTGCTGGCCAACAACCTGATCTCGCTGCATGTCCGCTACTTCGATGGCTCGATGTGGCATGAGAGCTGGGATTCGGCCAGTCTCCCGCCCGGACGTCAGCTTCCCCTCGCGGTGGCAATCGATCTCGTGATCGCCGACCGCCGCGGCCGTCCGGTCGGATTTTCAACCCAGGTGAGCCTGCCGATGTCGCTCGCGCAATGGTAAAGCTGCTCAAAAAATCCGAGCGCGGCGTCGCGCTCCTGGCCACCCTGATGGCCGTAGCCCTGATGACGATCCTGGTGGTCGACTTCACGACTTCCAGCGCGCTCGGTTATCGAGCGGCCGCCAATCAGGCCAATGAGCTGCGCGCCGCGTATCTCGCCCGCTCGGCGGTCAACGTGGGACTGGCCTTGCTCGCCCAGCAGTCGCGTGTGAACGCAGCCACGCAGCGTCCCTTCTATGCGCTCAGTCAGCCGTGGGCGATGCCGTTTCCGCCGGTCCCAATGGAAGGCGGCACGGCGACCGTCTCGATCGTCGATGAGGCCCGCAAGCTGAATATCAATCAGCTCATCAACTCGCGCACCGGCGCGGTCAATCCGAACCTCGAGCAGACACTCGAGCGCCTGTTCGCAATCCTCGAGATCGATCCCCGGATAATCCCGGCGATCGTCGATTGGCTCGATCCCGACAGCGTCGAGTCTCCGGGCAGCGGGGCGGAGGCGGACTACTACATGCGGCTGACGCCGCCCTACGAGCCGCGCAACGGCCCGATGCCGACGATCGGCGACTTGCGGATGGTGCGCGGGGTCGATACGCCCATTTTCATGCGGCTGCGCCAGTTCCTGACCGTGGCGCCCGAGTCGCGCGTCAATGCCAATACCGTGCCGCCCGAACTGCTGGCCTCGCTCTCCCGCGAACTGGCAAACGACTCCTCGCTGGTCAAGGAAATCGTGGCCGCCCGGACGCGCGAGCCGTTCATGAAGATCACCGATATCAGCAACCTGCCAGGGGTCGGGGAGAACTCGACCCAGTTGATGAGGCTCTTAACGACCACCAGCAGTTACTTTACGATAACCGGCGTGGGGACTTATGCCGGGGCGCGCCGATTCGTCTATGCCACCTTCCGCAGCAATCCGAACGGAACCGCGGTTCTGTCAGGATGGAACGAGGAGTAAGGAGTAGAGGGGGCAGGTAGATGGCGCAACGAATCATGGCGCTCGAAATCGACGGCGATTGGGTGCGGGCGGCGGTTGCCGAGCGTTCGTGGAACACTTTCGGCCTGATCGGGCTGTTCGAGAATCAGCGCGCTGCCGATGAGAACGATCTCTCGGCCGCCCTCGCGCGCCTGATCGTAACCGCCGGCCGGCCGGATATCGTGGTTTCCGCGCTGCCCGGCGAATTCGTCGCCAAGCGCCTGCTCGAGCTGCCCTTCGCCGATCGGCGCCGGCTCAACCAGGTCGTCCCCTTCGCCCTTGAGGAGCATCTGCCCTTCCCGGTCGACGACGCCGTGGTGGCCTTCGCCCGCCTCGGCCAGGAGGGCAACCAGACCCGAGTGATGGCGGCGTGTGCCCGCCGCAATCACGTCAAGGAGCATCTTGAATTGCTCGCCCACGCCGGCCTTGATCCAAAGACCGTCACGCTGAGCGCGCTGGCGTTGGCGCTCCTGATGGCGCGCAGCCGCAATGGCGGCCATACGGGCTCCCATCTGATCGTCAATGTTGATCACAGCTCGGCCTCGGTCGTGCTCCTCGACGCGAGCGGTGCACCACGCGCGATGCGCACGGTCGCGATGGCGAACCCGGGACGCGGCAGCACGACGCCGCCACCGCAAGTCGCCCCCGCCGCGACCATTCTGAACTCGGTGCGCCAGATGATGCTGGCCCATCAGATCGAATCCGATGAAGCCGAGCTGGTCTTGACCGGCTCCGGGGCGGCGGCGCCCCGGGTCAGAACCCAGATTGCCGAGGGCTTGGCGATCAAGGTCCGCGCCGCGGAGGATTTCGATCTGGGACGGCCCTTCGGCGGCTTTCCCCCGGACGCTGCCGGCTTCAGCGGCTGCCTGGCGATGCTGATCGGCGAAGTGCCGGCTCATCCGGCCGAGTTGCTCAATTTCCGCCAGGGCGAGTTCGCTTTTCATGGCCGCACCGGCGATCTCGCGCCGCTCAGGCTCTCGGGTGCGCTGGCCGCAGGTCTGGTCTTCTTTGCCCTGGTGCACTTCTTCTTGGGGCTCTCGGTCGATCTCGGCCGCCTGCGCGCCATCAATCGCGAGATCGCGGCGGCCGCAGCCCCCGCACTGGGTAGCGCGGCCGCGTCGGGCGACGCCCGTGAGTCGCTGCGCGGCCAGCTCGCCGCGATGCGCACGCAGCTTAAACTGCTCGGCGATAATGGCGGACACGGCTCGCCGCTCGACACGCTGCTCGCGGTCTCGCGCGCGATCGGACGCGATCTGCCAGTGGAGATGACCGACATTACGATCGACGAGGGTACGCTCAAGGTCATGGGCAAGGCGAACTCCTTCACCACCATCGACCAGGTCAAGCTGGCGCTCAAGCGCGGCGGATACTTCGAGGATATCCAGGTTACCGACGCCAAGGCCGCGGCCGAGGCCGGCAAGGTCGACTTCCGCCTGAGCGCCACCCCGCGCGAATCCGCGCTGGGGACGGAGTAGACGATGCTCGAGCGGCTGCGCGAAATACTGGAGCGGATTCAGGTGGTGTTGCGGCGGATTCGCGACCGGATCGCGGCTCGGCTCAGCGCCGCACTGGACCCTCAAATCGCCCGCTTGCACGCGGCCGTCGACCCGTATCTGAATCAGCTGCGCGCTCATTACAGCCGGCTGGAATCGCGCGAGAAGCTGCTGGTGCGAATCGCCGGCGGACTGCTCGCGATCTTCCTGGCCTACAATCTGATCTATCAGCCGATCGTCGGTTTACGGGCCGGCCTGAGCGATCGGGTCGCCGCGCGCCAGCGCGAGCTGGTCGAGGTCCGTGCGATGACGCGCACCTATCTGCGCCTCAAGAGCGAGCTGGCGGTGGCGCGCAAACGCACGGTCCCGGGCAGCAAGGATTTCTCGCTGTTCTCGGTGGTCGAGAAGGCGTTGACCGACAGCGTCGGCCACGACAAGCTCGGCTCGATCACGCCGGGCGTGGACCGCAAGGTCGCCGACGGGATGGTCGAATACCGCGTCGACCTGCAACTCACCAATCTCAGCCTGTCGCAGTTGGTCGACGCGCTCTATGGCCTGCAGACGCTCCCGGTGCCGGTCGGCGTTTCGACCATCCACATCAAGCGCCGATTTCAGGACCCGCACAGTTACGACGTTGACATGACCTGCGTCGCTTTGGCTAAGAATGCCTGAGTTCGCCCACGACCTGTTGAGCGCCGAGTTTTGGCGGAGCCATCTGCTCGCGATTTCTTACGCCGGCCTCGGCCTGCTGCTGTTTTTCGTTTTCCTGGCCGCCAATTTTCCCTATGGAGACGCGCTCTCCTCGCTGCTCGCCCCGCTCAATCTCGCGCTCACCTACACCGGCCATCGCGCGCGGTTGCCGATCGGGGCCGAGCTTGACGGGGTCACGCTCAGCAACACGCTCGCGCCCGGCTCGCCGCCGCTGCTCGACGGCGCCAACCTGACGCTCGCGCCGACGCTCGGCTCGCTGCTCCTGGTGCGGCCCGGAATCCATCTCAGGGCCGAGCTCTACGGCGGCTTTCTGAGCCTGGTCCTCTATCACATCCGCAACGGCGTCGGCGTCGGCGTGGATGCCAGCAGCCTCGATCTGAGCCGCTACGACAAGCTGGTGCGGATGGGGGTCAATGCGCGCGGTCTCCTGTCAGGCAGCGGGGCCGCCTCGCTTCCGGGCGCGGACCCGATGCTCGGCAACGGCCAGGTTCATCTCAAGGTCACCCACTGCACGCTGCGGATCATGCGCGGCCTCCCGACACTCAGGCTGGGCGACCTCGACGGCTCCGCGCACCTGGATCACGGCATCTTGACGGTCGACGCGCTGGACGGAACCGGCGGTGACTTCACGGTCAGCGCGACCGGTACGATTCGGCTGGCACCCGACTTGCCCGACAGCCTGGTCGACCTGCGCGTGAAGCTTGATCCGACGCCTTCGGGCCGCAGCCGCCTCGCCGTCCTGCTCCAGATGCTGCCGCATCCGCCCGGCGCGCAACCCTACGTCGTGCGCGGCCGGCTAATCGCTCCGGCGATAAGCTGAGGAGCAATCACAGGTATCTCATGGCGGACATCGCAAAAAAGATCGGCCTGCATATGACGCTCGGCGCGGGTCATCCCGGCCGCTTCCCGCATCTCGCCCGCCGCGCCGAGGAACTGGGTTACGCTTCGCTCTGGATCGCCGAGGCAGGCAGCGCCGATGGGCTGGTCAGCCTGACCGCGTTTGCGTGTGCGACCTCGCGGATCGGCGTCGGCAGCGGCGTGTTGCCGATCCAGATCCGGACGCCCGCCGCGATGGCGACGGCGTTCCTGACGCTCAATGAGATTTCCGGCGGCCGCGCGATCGCCGGCCTCGGGGTCTCCAGCCCGATCATCGTCGAGCGCTGGCACGGCGCCGCTTATCGCAAGCCGGTGACCGCGATGCGCGAGTGCGTCGCTATCATGCGCCAGCTCTTCAGCGAGGGCCGCTCGAAGTTCGCCGGCGAAATTTACCACTCCGATTTCCGGCTCGGCTTCCGGCCCACGCGCCCGGCGCCGCCGATCTACCTGGCCGCGTTGAATCCGCCGATGCTGCGGCTGGCGGGCGAAATCGCCGACGGCGTCCTGCTCAACTACTCCCCGGCCGAAGCGATCCCCGCGTTGCTTGCCGAGGTCGATGCCGGCGCCGCGCGGGCCGGCCGGCGAAGCGACGCTATCGATCGTGCGATCTATATCCGGATGTGCGTTACGCCCGATGAACGTATCGCGCTGGACGCCTTCAAACGCGAACTCGCGGGCTACGGTTTCGTCGAGAGCTATGACCGGATGTTCGCGCGCTACGGACTTGGCGAAGAGTTCGCCGAGGTCAGGCGGCTGTGGAAAGAGAACCGGCGCGAGGAGGCTCCCGGCGCGATCAGCGATGCGTCGGCGCGCAAGCTCGCGGCCTTCGGCAGTCCGGATGAGGCGCGCGCGATGATCGCGCGCTTTCGCGCCGCCGGTATCACTTTGCCGATCACGTTTCCGGTCGGACCGCGCGAGACCGCTGAGCGCGACTTCACCGCGACCATGGAAGCGACGGCGGGGACGTAGGGCTCCCTATCCGGCCTGATTCGACCGATGCGTATGAGACGGCTCCTCGCTATCGCGATCATGATGATACTGCCGTGCGCCGGCGCGCGCGGATTCGCGCAGACCGAGGCGCCGCGCCTCATCCCGCACAGCGCCACCGTCAACCGGCCTCCGCACGCGGTGTTCGCGACGCTCAAGAACTATTTCTCCGCGCCCGGCTCCTTGACCCTCGAGCGCGCCGACGAGCGCAGTAGCACGATCGTCGCCCGCCGCCAGGGAGTCGACATCGGAACCTGGGGTCGATGGGCCTACTGCAAGGTCGGCGCGATGCATCTGCTCGATACGCTGCAATCCAGCTCTGCCGTCGCGACCGTCAAGATTACGCGCGCCGGCCGCAACGCGAGCTTCGTGACCGTCACCGCTGATTTCAACGCGGTCTACGCGCTCGGCTCGCAGACCAGCAACGTCGCATGCCTCTCCAACGGCGCGCTCGAGAACGAAATCCTCATCGCCGCCGGCGCCTCGCCGGCAAGCCAGCCGACCAGCGCCCCCCTGTTCTGAGCGTCGCCGCCTGCCGCCGTCGTCGCCCGACCATTCTAAGTCGGGCTGCCCGTGTGGAGCGCCCCGCTGGATACCGCGCCTGACGCTGCGGATATCGGGACGGCCAGCGGCCAGCCGTGAACAGACCGGCCCTCGGAAGATGTTCCAGGGGAGCGGAGAGACTCGAGTCCGCCTTAATGGGTGCAGGGCCCAGCCCTGCCCATGCCTCGCCCTGTCAGGGAGAGGCCGCCGCGCAGCGGCGGGTGAGGGTCCTTATTAGCGGCGCAGATGTCCGATGCGCCGCGTCTCTGGTTCCTGCAACCACTGCCAGAAGACGCGGCGCGCGCAGCCAATGATGCGCGCCGCTCGTAAGGAGCCCTCACCGCCTGGCAAAAATCCTCGGCCGCCTCTCCCGGTTACGGGCGAGGCATCCAGCGGCTCCGGTCGGGATGACGAAAAAACACTTGTATCGTAACCGGTGGGTGCAGGGCTCGGCCTTGGCTCAGGCGGGGGTGGCGCCGTCGCGCAGAACAGATTTCGCGATAATCATGCGCAGGATTTCGCTGGTGCCCTCGCCGATCTCCGCGATCTTCGCATCGCGCATGTAACGCTCGACCGGAAAATCTGTCACGTAGCCATAGCCGCCGTGGATCTGGACCGCCTTGATCGTCGTCCACATCGCGGCCTCCGAGGCGCAGAGCTTCGCCATCGCGGCCTCGCGGCCGAACGGGCGGCGCGCGTCGCGTAGCTGGGCGGCGCGGCAGGTCAGCATCCAGGCCGCATCGATACGGGTCGCCATATCGGCGAGCATCCACTGGATCGCCTGGAATTCCGCGATCGGCTTGCCGAACTGTTTGCGCTCGCGCGCATAGGCGGCCGAATCTTCGAGCGCGCCGCGTGCGATGCCGGCGGCGAAGCCGGCGATCCCGATGCGTCCGCCTTCGAGCACGCTCACGGTCTGCGGACGAAAGCCGCGGCCGGGCTCGCCTATCAAGTTGGATGCGGGCACGCTCAGGTTGTCGAAGATCACTTCGGCGGTGTCCGACGCGCGCATCCCGAGCTTCTCGATCTTGCGTCCGTTGCTGAGCCCAGGGGCGCCGCGCTCGACGATGAACGCCGAGATGCCGTCATGGCCGCGGGCGGCGTCCGTCCGGGCCATCACCACCAGCACCTCGGCCACGTTGCCGTTAGTGATGAACAGCTTGCTGCCGTTGATAACGTAGTGGTCGCCCTCGCGGACGGCGGTGGTGCGAAGCGCGGCGGCGTCGGAGCCCGAGTCGGGCTCGGTCAGGCACCAGGCGGCGAGCTTCTTCGCGCTCACGAGGTCGGGGAGATAGCGCGCCTTCTGTTCCTCGGAGCCGAACATCGCGATATGGCCGCTGCCGAGAGACATGTGTGCGGCGCATGACAACCCGATCGAGGCGTCGTAGCGCGAGAGGCCTTCGACCACCAGCACCTGCGAGAGCGTATCGGCGCCGGAGCCGCCGTACGCTTGCGGAAAAGCGACGCCCAGGAAGCCGAGCGCGCCGAGTTTTTCGACCACCTCGCGCGGGAAGTGCTCCTCGCGGTCCCACTTTGCGGAGTGCGGCTTGATTTCGCGCTCGGCGAAGGCGGCCAGGGTCTCGCGAATCTGGCGCTGCTCATCGGTCAAGTCGAAGTTCATGGCCGGGTCACTGGCGCGGGTGTACGTTATCGCGCACCCACTTGATGATCTGCTCGGTGGTGGCGCCGGGCGTGAAGATCGCCTTGACGCCGGCGGCGGCGAGCTCGCGCGCGTCGTCCTCCGGGATGATGCCGCCGCCGAAGACCGCGACGTCGCCGGCGCCGCGCTCTTTCAGGAGCCGTATCACCTCGGGAAAGAGCGTCATGTGCGCGCCCGAGAGCACGCTCAGGCCGACCGCGTCGACGTCCTCCTGCACGGCGGCCTCCGCGATCATCTCGGGCGTCTGATGGAGCCCGGTGTAGATCACCTCGAAGACGCCGTCGCGCAGCGCCCGTGCGATGATCTTGGCGCCGCGGTCATGGCCGTCGTGACCGGGCTTGGCGACCAGGATTCTGAGTCTCCGTCCGTCCATCGCTCTCTGAGCCATCC
>JBGPMT010000099.1:0-9645 GCA_041487135.1 Binataceae bacterium (SeqCode)
CGTCGCGCGCGAGATGGCGCCGCTTAAGACCGCGACGCTCCCGCGGCAGCAGGCCGAAGCCTAAGAGATTTCAGGAAATTGGCGCGCGGCGGATGCGAGCGCCGCGATATGTCCCCACCACCGTTGCTGCGTTGTGGCCGCGCGCCGTCAGCAGGTCGGCAATCTGCCGGGGCAGGTCCTCGTCGACTTTGACGCGCGCGCTCACTAGCCGCCGTTGCGCTGGAGCGGGACGAAGTCAGCGTTGTTTACCGCTTCGGCGGCGAATTTCAGGGCGGCCTTGATGTCGTCACCGGTTAGCTGCGGGTAGGCGTCCAGGATCTGCTCGGGCGCATCGCCATCGGCGACGCTACCGACGATCACGCTCACCGGCACACGCGTGCCCTTGATGCACGGCTCGCCGTGATGAATCGCCGGATCAACGGTGATTCTTTCGCGCCAGTTCTCGTTCATCTCGCACCTCGATCCGTCCTCGGCACTGCGGTCTCGATGGAATCGCACCCATCCTCCGAGCAGATCAAATCGCATTCGCTCGCCTCTGAATCGGGCGGCCTCCGATTGAGGATGAGGTAGCTCGACGACGCAGAACGGTTCACCTCTCGGAGTTGGCCAGACAAAAATTTGACCTGCACTACTCCGCTCAAAGGCGGCAGCTGTCGACCTGCATACTCGGATAAAAATTTGACAATGTGCAAGGCCTTACGCACTAGGTTCGAAATAGCCTCGTCCAAGTCTGTATCTATCTGATCAGCAAGCCTAGAGTCAGTTTCCCGGCTGGGCGCGTGCCAGGCGCGAGATGGCGCGGACCGCGACCTGCAGTGCGGGCACGCCGATACGCGGCATCGTGCGGACCTCGGCGAGCAGGCGTTCGAGCGCGCTGAACTCGCGCGGCCGCTGCTCCCGGAGCTTTTTTATCGCCGCGCCGGCGTCGCCGGTGGCCAGCGCCATGCAGCAGAACTCGATTCGCGCCGCGCCCAGCTCCATCGTGAGCTCCTGCGCCGCGCGCCGCTCCCATCGATCGCCGTCGACCGCCCCGAGCGCCGCTTCGAGCGTGGCGAAATCGATATCGGCACTCAGCCGGAAATAGGCCTGCGCCACGGCCGTCGCAGGGAGCCCGCGCGCAAAGCTCAGGCCGAGGATGTTGAGCAGATGGTCGGCAAACTCCAGGCGCGTGAGATCGTACGCGAGGCGTTCCTGATGGACCGCGGTGCGCAGATCGCGATAGATGCGCTCGAAGCGCTCGCGCTCGGCGCCCACCAGAAAGTCCTCGAATGATCCGGCCAGGCTGTCGAAGGCGGGCTTGAAGCGGCCGACGGTCTCGCTCATCGAGGGCGCAGCCTCGCGCTTGGCGATCGCCCACGCCGAAGCGCGCCCCGCCGCCTGTCCAAGCGCGAAGAAGGCGCCCAGCTCGGCGTCCGCCACCAGCGCCTGCGCCGCGTCGTGCAGGCGCTCGGTCCATCCGCGCAGATCCAGCAGGCCCGCCGCGACCACCCACGCGCGCACCGCCTCCTCCGCTTCGACGCCATGATCGCGCACCAGCCGGAAAACGAAGATCGAACCCATCAGGTCGACCAGCTCGTTCACCATGCGGGTCGCGGCCAGTTCGCGGCGCAGGCGATGGCGCGGGATTTGGCCGGCGCAGCGCGCGGCGATCGGGCCCGGGAAGTACGGGCGCACGAACGATTCGATGAGATAAGCATCGTCGACGAAGCTCGATTTCTCGAGCTGCGCGACCAGGTCGATTTTCGTGTACGCGGTGATCACCGCCAGCTCGGGTCGGGTCAGGCCGGCGAACACCGCGCGCCGCTCGTGCAGCGCCTCGGCGCTCGGCAGCGCCTCCTCGTGGGCGCGCAGCAGCCCGCGCTGCTCGATCGCGCTCAGATGCTCGCGGTAGGTGTCGCCTTCGGTGCGGCTGCGGATCTGCTCGAGGCTCAACGACAGCACCTGGTCGCGATTATCGCGCACCACGCGATCGGCGACTTGGTTGGCCGCCTCGGCCAGCAAGCGGTTGCGTTCCTCCATGCTGAGCGCGCCGCGCGCCACCGCCGGCTGCATCAGGACCTTCAGGTTGACCTCGTGGTCGGAGCAGTCGACGCCGGCCGAGTTGTCGATCGCGTCGGTGTTGATCCGGCCGCCGAGCAGCGCGTACTCGATTCGCGCGCGCTGCGTGAGCCCCAGGTTGCCGCCCTCGACGACAATCCTGACGCGTAGCTCGCGCGCCGTTATCCGGCAGGCGTCGTTGGCATGGTCGGCGACTTGGGCGTCGCTCTCATCGGCGGCGCGCACGTAGGTGCCGATGCCGCCGTTGTACAGCAGGTCGACGCCGGCGCGCAGGATCGCGCGAATCAGCCCGTCGCTGTCGAGCGCTTCGGCGTCGCACTTGAGCGCCGCGCGCGCCTCGGGGCCGAGTTCGATGCGCTTTAAGCCGCGCTTGTAGACGCCGCCGCCCCGGCTGATCAGCGCTGGATCGTAATCCGACCATTGCGAGTTGGGCAGATTGAAGAGCCGCCGGCGCTCGGCGAAGCTCGCGGCCGGATCGGGATTCGGATCGATAAAGATATGACGATGGTCGAAGGCGGCGATGAGCTTGAGGTGGTCGGATTGCAGCAGCCCGTTGCCAAAGACGTCGCCCGACATGTCGCCGATTCCGATCATCGTGACCGGCGCGCCGCGATGCGGGTCGCGCCCCATCTCGCGCAGGTGACGCTTAGCCGACTCCCACGCGCCGCGCGCCGTAATCCCAATCGCCTTGTGGTCGTAGCCATGCTTCCCGCCCGAAGCGAATGCGTCGCCGAGCCAGAACCCGCGCCGCTCGGCGATTTCGTTGGCGATATCCGAGAACGCTGCGGTGCCCTTGTCGGCTGCCACCACCAGGTAGGGGTCGTCGCCGTCCAGCGCCTTGACGCGCTCCGGATGGACCACGCGACCGCCGGCCAGGTTGTCGGTCAGCTCGAGCATCGCATCGATCAGCGTCTGGTAGGCTTCGACGACCTCCTGACGCGTGATCGAGGCCGGGCCGCGCGGCTTGACGATAAAGCCGCCCTTGCTGCCGACCGGCACGATGATCGCGTTCTTGACCGTCTGGGTCTTCATCAACTCGAGAATCTCGGTGCGGAAGTCGTCGGGCCGGTCGCTGAAGCGGATTCCGCCGCGCGCAATCTTTCCGCCCCGCAGATGACAGCCCTCCATCCGCGGGCTGCTGACGTGAATTTCGTAGAGCGGGGCCAGATCGGGAAGGTTCAGGATCCTGCCGCTCTCGAACTTGAGCGCAAGATACGGGTTGGAGGCGGGCGGCGGGCGGAAATAATTGCCGCGCACCGTTGCCTCGACCATCGACAGGACCATCCGGGCGACACGATCGTCGGCGATATTGTCAACGCTGGCGAGCTTCTCGAGATAGGCGGCGCGCAGGCGGGCGATCTCGCCGGGCGGGGCGTCGCGATCCGGATCGAGCCGGGCGGCGAACAGCTCGATAAGAATGCGGGCCAGTTCGGGATGGAGCAGCAGCACGCGGTCGAGCGCCGGACGGGCCGGCGCAAGCTTCATCTGGAAGCCGGCCGCGAGATAGGCGCGGACCAGGGCGGCCTCGCGCCATGAAAGGTCCGCGGTCACGGTCAGCGCGTTCAGCGGATCGTTTTCGGCGCGCCCGCTCACGACCGCGGTCAACGCCTCCGCGATCCGGGCCGCGCCCCCCACGCTTGCGACCGTCTCGTGTTTGAGACCCTTGACCCGAAAGGATTGGACAAAGGCCGGCCGCAGCTTCTCCTCGCCGGTGTCGGGCCGCAACTCGTGCGCGTCCTCGGAGATCACCTGCAGGCCGAAGTTCTGCAAGAGCGGCATCAGCTCGGAGAGGATCGGCGCCACGCCGAGCTCGTACATCCGGAGCTCGCTGACACCCTCGACCTCATCCCCGGCCGCACCCACCTCGACGCGCGTTCCGCCGGTCTGCAAAAGCTCCTCGACGCGCTCGATATCCGTGACCGCCCGCTCGACGCTGGTGCTGGCCTGGTAATCGGCGCTGAAAGCGTGCGCCCATCGATGGCCTAGAGCGTGCGCCCGCTTCGCGCCCCAGCGCTCCGCCAGCGCCTCCTGCAATCGATCGGTCCAGGTGCGCGCCAGCTTTTCAACTTCGGCCTCGAGCGGCGGGAGCAGCGCGGGCAGAAACGGCGGCGCATCGAAACAAAAGTGCAGGCGCGTGGTGTAGCCCTCGCCGATCGCCAGATGATAGTAGATGACTTTGCCGCCCAGCCGTGCGGCCAGCGCCTCCTGTATCCGCACTCGGACCTCGGCCGAAAACCGCTCGCGCGGCATCAGCACCATCGCGATCACCACGCCGCGCTCCGGGTCGGAATGGAGGCTCAGGCGGACCGCCGATTCGTTCTTAACGTCGAGGATCAGGTGGAGCTGTTCGCGCAGCTCGGCGACCGAGGCGCGGAATAGTTCCTCCTTCGGGAAGTTGTTGAACGCGGCTACCAGCTCCTTGAAATCATGCGAGCCGGGCTGCGCGTGCTCCAACTCGATCAGCTCGGCCAGCTTCGCCCGCAGCACCGGGATGTGCTCGGCCTCTTCGGCGTAGGCTTTCGAGGTGAACAGGCCAAGGAAACGATCGAACGAAATTTCGCCGCCCGGGCCGACCCGCCGGATCGCGATATCGTCCATCGCGCGCCGCCGATGGACCCTCGATTGCTGCCGGCTCTTGCCGATGATCAGCACCAGGCCGTCAAACAAGAGCTTGCGCTGCTCGAGATCCAGTTCGCGCACCCGCCGGGGTTTCGCAAACCGCGAGTGCGCCTCGGTGCCGCGCAGAATCCCGAGCCCCTTCGCCGCGTCGATCTCCATCGTCGCCTCACCGTGCTCGGGCGCGACCACGCGATAGCGGCGGTAGCCGAGAAAGACGAAGCCGCCCTGGACCAGCCAGCGCAGGAAGTCGCGCACCTCGATCATCTCGCGCAGCCCGGCGGTCTCCTGGCAGATCTCGAACGCCCGCGCGATCATCCGCTCGAAATCGCCGGTGGAGCGGCGCACCTCTTCGAGCATCTCGCGCAGCGAAGCTTCGATCGCGGAGAGCTGATCGGGGCCGGCGGCGAGTTCGATTTCCAGGTTGAGCAGCGACTCGCGCCGCTCGCCCGAGCGCATCCGCTCGAACGACTTGATCCGGCCGCTCTCGTCCCGGGCGACGCTGAACACGGGATGGAGCAGCATCCGAACCGGCGCGCCCAGGGAGTGGCAAAATTCGAGCACGCTATCCACGATGAACGGGCAGTCCTCCATCACGTTGCGAATCGTGATGACTGCCTCGCCATCGGCGGTGCCGTTCACCTTGAGCTTGATCGGCTCGGTGCGCTGGTAGAAAAACTCGAAGGCCTCCGCGGCGATCGCGCGCCGGGTCTCGGCCGAGAGCCGCGCGGTGAGGCTCGTCGGCTGGCGCGCGAACAGCCGCTCGGCGAAGAGGTCGAGATAGCGCGCGCGATCGTCCGACAGCGCACGGTCGATTATCGTATGGGTGTCAGCCTGGGTCGCCACGGTTGGATGAGCAATCTTCGGGTTGCGCCTCGGGTTCCAGATGCCGGCTATACTGCTTATACCGCTCCGTCACGGCTGCCGCATCATGCGGGAGAGGCCATGGACCCGCGACCGGCATGCGGCTGGTATAATCGAACCGACGGTCATCCCCGGTCCCGATGCTTCACAATGGCGACGGTTGAAATCAGCGAGATGACGCTCGGCCCGTACGGCGTGGGCCGGCTCGACGGAAGGGCGGTGATGGTTCCCCACGCCGTGCCCGGCGACCTGGTCGAGATCGCCATCGAGAGCGAGCGGCGCGACTACGCGGTCGGCCGGATCGAACAAATCGTTCGCGCGGGCGGCGATCGCCGGGTTCCGCCATGCCCGTTCCTGCCGCGATGCGGCGGCTGCGACTGGCAACAGCTCAGCTATCCGGGGCAGCTTGCTGTCAAGGCTCGGCTGATCGCGTCGGAGTTCTCGCGCGCCCTGGGAGTCGAACTTCCCGTCGACGGACTGATCGAGCCGGCGGAGGAGGAATTCGGTTATCGCGCGCGCGCCCGTTTCAAGGTCGGGTCCGGCGGCGAGGTGGGATTCCACGCGGCCTTGAGCAACCGCATCGTTGCGGTCGATCGATGTCTCGTCGCCGCGCCGCCGATCGCGGTTCCCAGCCGCTTCGCCGCCGCGCTCGGCCGCCGCTGCCGCGAGCTCGAAGTGGTTGCGGGCGACGGTTACCAGGTGATCGTGGCACATCTCGAATCGCGTCCGACGCCCGCCGAGATTGCACAAGCCGGCCGTGCGCTCGCGGCCGACCCGTCGGTTCGCGGCATCATCATCCGGGGCGGCGGCGCCCGCGAGATTGTCGGCGAAGCAACGGTCGCGATCGAGCTCGAGCCCGGTTTGACGCTCGAGGTCGAGGCCGATCTTTTCACGCAGGTGAATCGTGCGCAGAACCGCAAGCTGGTCGCCGCGGTGATGGCCGCCGCAGCTTTGGCGGCGGGCGATGAAGTACTCGACCTTTACTGCGGCGCCGGAAATTTCAGTCTGCCGGCGGCGCGGCGCGGCGCGCGCGTGACGGGTGTCGATGCCGATGAGCTCGCGATCGTCGCGGCCCGCCGCAACGCCGCGCGGCTCGGCCTGGCCGGGGCGCAGTTCATCGCGATGAAGGCGGGCGAGCTCGCGCGCTTCCTCTCCCGCGCGCGCTACCGGCCGCAGCTTGTGATTCTCGATCCACCGCGCGCCGGCGCGGCCGAGCTCATCGGCCTGGTCATCGCGCTCAGGCCGCGCCGCGTGCTTTACGTATCATGCGACGTCGCGACGTTGATGCGCGATCTGAAGCAGCTTGCGCGTGGCGGGTTTCGTCCCGGGACGGTGCGCGCGTTCGACTTCTTTCCCAACACGCATCACGCCGAGGTGCTGACCGAGATGCTATTGACTTAGCTTGCGAGGCATTCCTAATCTAGTAATGCAGTTGGCAGCGATCCTCCCGCCAGGGACTGAATTAAAACGATGCCCAAGCAGGAAAAGGAAAAGCAGCCACGGCCGAAGGTTACGATTATTCCGGGCCGCGGCGTGGCGCAGACCATCAACTATCTGCTCGAGGATCGCGACGACCTCGAATGGATCATCGCTGTCGGGCGCACCAAGAACGGCGAGCTGTTCTTCTACGATACCGGCGGCGACATCGTTGAGGACCTGGGCACGCTCGAGTATCTGAAGGCGCGCATCATCCGCGCCCATTTCGGCGACGAATACGAATAAGCGGGGCTCGGTCCCGCATCTGTGCAGCGGCAGGCTCGGTTAGGGAGCCGGATGCACGACGGGCGGCGGAGCATGGCCGCCGGTGGTTAGCTCCGATTCGATCGGCCCGCTGAAATCGTTGGGCATGTAGCACGATCTTATCGGCGATCTTCAGTTTCTTGACCGCTTCGGCCAGCAACCTCACTATTGGTTCACGTCGTGGCGCAGGTTGTGCACCCCGTCGTGCGCCTTCTGCAGGTAGTCCATCGCCTTGTCGAAATGGCCATGGAAGTAAGCCTTCTCGCCCTGGATATAGTTCTGCTGCGCCTGTCCAAAGGCGGTATCGGTACCGCCCTGCGCATGCCACACCTCGCGGCTGACCCGCGCCAGCATCGCCGCCGCTTCCTGGCGGGTATGCTTGTTGGCCGCCTGCATCCCCTGGTTCGCATCCTGCGCGCGACTCGAAACGGCAAACGGTACTGAGACGAATATTGCCAGGATGATCGAAGCCAGGGCCTTATCGGTTTTCATGCTGTTCCCCCGCCGTCAGGATTTAACCGTTGCATAACAAAATCAAGCTCCCTCGGGCAACAAAGATGCCGCCGAAAGATTGCATCCTGTTGCCATAAGTCTACTATCGGCCACAGTGCTCCGCCCCGGGGAGCCATCGAGAGCTCCTGCGGCGGGGTTGGTTCGGGACTGTAGTTCACAGCGGAGGTCAGGGAAATGGCTGAAAGCGTGATGGGTCTCGGGATCGAAGAGGTGCGGGAGCATCGAGCTTGGTTCCTCATCTGGGGTATCGTGCTGATCGTGCTGGGAACCATCGCCATCGGCTCGTCGGTGCTGGCGACGCTCCTCTCGGTGATTTTCCTCGGCTGGATCCTGATCTTCAGCGGTCTCTTTGCGATTATCCACGGCCTGATGCGCCGGCGATGGCATGGCTTCTTCCTCAACCTGCTCGCCGGGCTGCTTTATGTAGTGGCGGGCTTCCTGATGGTTTCGAATCCGGCGATGGCGGCGGTTACCCTGACGCTGCTGATCGCGATGCTGCTGATCGTCGCCGGAGCTTTCCGGCTGTTCGTCGCATTCTCACTACCGCTGCATCATCGAGGATGGCTCGTCCTGAACGGCATCGTCGCGATAGTGCTCGGTGTCCTGATCTGGAGTTCGTGGCCGATTTCCGGACTGTGGGTGATCGGCCTGTTCATCGGCATCAATCTTATCTTCGACGGCTGGACCGAGGTGATGCTCGCGTTGGCCGCCGGCCGCCTCGCCCCGGCTTAGGAGCGTTGCGAGTAGCCAGAGTCGGCAGAGCGCGTGGCGCTTTGTGCTCGAGCCAAGCTTGAACCCGGACCGGGCTTGCCTTAGAGATAGACTGGCGGCATGAGGCAGCTTTTTTCAAAGAGCGATCTGCGGGCCCTGAGTTCGATTCTGGCCGTTGTCCTGTTTTTGGCCGGCGCCCCGATGACCGCGGGAATTGTCGTCGTCGGCGGGCCCCTCCATCCTGAATTGACGGTCGATATCTGCCACCCGATTCAGGCGCTCGATCTCGTGCCAGGCACCTTGCTCGCTCGCCCCGCGGCGATGAGACTCGGGGCGGTGCTGCGCGATCTCGGCTCGATAACCGCCGATGCGGCCGCGCAGTTCCCTGAGCTTCGTATCGCCCCCGACACCCCGCCCCCGAAGCGGTCCGCCTGAGAGCGTTTCCAACGGATAGTTCTCTGATCCGATCTTGCGACGCCACCAGCGCCGCGAGGTCGAGTTATTTTATGCGGCGGTCCATCTCCGGATGCCCGCCGAGGAAAGTTTATGCGGTGGATTTGCGCGACAGCGCTACCGGCTCGGATCATCATCTACCCTTTGAAGATTCTTAGGGCCGCGGGCGCCTGGCTCCTCCTGTGGGCCGTCTTCATGATCGCCCTGACGCCCGGTTTCAGTTGGGCCTGCGCTTGCGGATGTGGGGTATACGAGGTCGGAACCGCCTCGCTCTTTCCCCAGGGCGGGGGCGGGACGGTGTGGTTCGAGTACGATTTCATGAACCAGTACCTGGACTGGCACGCCACGCACGTCATCTCCGCGGGCGCCAATGCGGACAAGGTGCTTCGCACACACTTCCTCACCCTGGGCGCCCAGTACATGTTCGATCGCAAGTGGGGAGTGATGCTCGAGCTGCCCTATTGGTATCGCTACTTCAAAACCGCCGACAGCGGCCAGCCTAAGGGGTTCAACTTCAGCTCAATCGGCGACCTTCGCATCGCGGGGATGTACACCGGGCTCTCGGAGGACATGTCGACCGGCCTGCTGGCCGGGGTGAAGGTTCCGAGCGGATGGTGGACCTATCCGCACGCCGACCGAGACACCCAGATCGGTTCAGGCAGCACCGATCTTCTGCTCGGCGCTTACCAG
>JBGPMT010000100.1:0-9496 GCA_041487135.1 Binataceae bacterium (SeqCode)
CGCCGGTCGACGATCGAACCGATAAAGCGCGCGAGGCTCGCGCCGCCGTCGGTGCCGGCCGGATGCGAAGCGGCTGCGGCCTCCAGCGAAACGACGCCCATCCGCGCCAGCGCCGCGGCGCTGGCGGAGGAGAGCGGAAAGCCGCCCTCGGGCGCTTCCTGACGGCAGCGCGCGCATACCACTCCCCCTCGCGCCACCACGAAGTAGAAGCGAACCTCGGCGCCCGCGCTCGGCGCCGCGCATACGCGGCATCGATCGAACTCGAGCCCGAAGCCGGCCCAGCCGAGGATCTTCAACTCGAACGCCTGGCGGAGCGCCGCGCCCGGCCCTGCCTCGCCGAGCAGCAGCAGGGCGGTCGACAGGATCAGGTAGGCGTCCGCGGCCTCGGTCTCCTCGGAGGCGAGCGCGTCGGTCAGCTCGAGCATGTAGCTGCCGAGCGCGATTTTCCCGAGGTCGTCATCGAGCATGATGGGCGCGAGATCAGCCCCCTCGGCCCGCGTGATGAACACCAGACGGCCCAGCGGGCGGCGGCGAAAGTAGGCCATCACATGCGAGAACGGTTCGAGCTTGCCGGCAAACCGCCGCCGCGAGGCCTTGGCCCCGCGCGCGATACCGCTCAGCTTGCCCATGTCGCGCGTCAGCAGCGTGACGATCCGGTCGGATTCCGAATAGTCGCGCGCGCGCAGCACGATCGCGGGAGTTCTCTCTTCGGCCGCCATGGCTATTGAGTCTAGAGCTGGCGCAGCATCCTCTGCTGGATTTCACGCACGCGCGAGCGCATCGCCTCGACCCCGGCTATCGCGCGGCCGCCCTCGGTCGCCTCGCGCATCAGGGTTTCGAACTTGACCAGGATGTTCGCGATCTTGCTGTGGGCCTCGACCATGGCGCGGTTCCTGAGCTCCTCGCTCTCCCATTTGCGCGCGGCATAGTCGCGCAGCTCTTCGCTCTGGATCAGCAGCTCGCGCGCCTCCTCCTGGTAGCCCTTGATCAGGCGGCGCAGCGTGTCGCGAACCTTCGGCCGCTCCTCGGGATCTTTCCAGAGCAGATGTTCGAGGAACAGCAGGTCATCCTCGGTCACGGCCTCGCGTTCGAGCAGCAGGGCATGCGCCCGCAGGACGCCGAGCGCGTTGCGCCATCGGCGATCGGAAACCACTATCTGCTGCCGTCCCAGCTCGCGCCGGAGCTCGGCGACCGTGGACAGGATTGCGCCTGGGAGGACGACCGCGCGGGCGGCGGCGCTCAGGGCCTGGAGTTCGGCGAAGCTGAGCGTCGTCCGTTCGCCAGGCTGGGCGCCCTCCAGCATCTTGAGGAACCGGAAGTCCTCGGTCAGATAATCGACCATGAAGCGCAGCATGAAGCGGTCGTACAGGGCCGTGAGCTCGTCTTCATCGGGCAGCTCGTTGGAGGCGCCGAACAGGCTGATGAGCGGCACGGCGACGCGCTCGCGCCCGTTGTGGAAGAAGCGTTCGTTGATGATCGTCAGCAGCGCGTTCAGGATCGACGAGTTGGCCTTGAAGGTTTCGTCGAGGAAGGCGATGTGGGCCTCGGGCAGCTTGTGCGAGGTGACGCGCCGGTAGTCGTCCTGCTCCAGCCCCTTGAGGCTGACCGCGCCGAAAATCTCCTCCGGCGTGCTGAACTTGGTGAGCAGCCATTGAAAGTAGGCGGCGCCGTCGATGCGCCTGCACAGCTCATCGGCCAGCATCGACTTGGCCGTACCGGGCGGGCCGATGATCAGCACGTGGCTGGCCGAGAGCAGGGCGGCCAGCGCCCCGTCGATAAGCTCCGCCCGCTCGAGGAAAACCCGGTTGAGCTCGTCGCGGATGCGCGCGAGTTTGATGGCAGCTTGAGTCATCTGAGGATAGCGCTCGACCTAACTTACCAGAAACGATGAGGGCGGTTTAGCAGGGCTGAGCTCTGCACCCCTCGACTGCGTCCTCGCATTCGCTCGGGCTCCGCTCGGAATGACACAAGGAAGCCTCGCAGGGAAAGGTCGCGCCTCGCAGGGTCGATAACTGATGGGGTCCCTTAAGATCCTCAGCACACCTTAGTCGGGTGCAGGGCTCAGCCCTGCTGCCTTGCCGCAGGCGGGTGTCGGCGATAGAACGGGGTCGAGGCCGGGTTGCGGGCCTGGCCTGCTTGCCAGCAAAACCAGCCGGGAGGACGTCGATGGAACAGGCACTGGCGGGTGTGAAGATCCTCGACCTGACCCAGTTCGAGGCCGGTACCTCGTGCACGCAGATGCTGGCGTGGCTCGGCGCGGACGTGATCAAGCTCGAGGCGCCGCGTCACGGCGAGCAGGGACGCCGCGTGTTTGTCGACCAGCCCGGGGCCGACTCGTATTATTTCCTGCTGCTCAACAACAACAAGCGCAGCATCACGCTCGATCTCAAGCATGAGCGCGGCCGAAAAATCTTCACCGAGATGGTGCGCAAGGTCGACGTCCTGGCCGAGAATTTCTCGCTCGGGACGCTCGAGCGCCTCGAACTCGGCTACGACCGTCTGCGCGAGATCAATCCGCGGCTGATCTACGTGACCATCAAGGGCTTCGGCACCTACGGACCCTACAGCGCCTACAAGAGCTTCGACATGATCGCCCAGGCCTGCGGCGGAGCGTTTTCGATGACCGGGTATGCCGGCTCGGAGCCGCTCAAGCCGGCGCCGACGGTGGGCGACACCGGCACCGGGATCCACGCCGCCTGCGGCGTGCTGGCGGCCTATATCCAGCGCGAACGGACCGGGCGCGGGCAGAAGGTCGAGGTCTCGATGCAGGACGCGGTGGTGAACCTCACCCGGGTCGCGATGCTCCAGACCTTCATCGACCATCGGCCGGTCGTGCGCCACGGCAACACCGTGCCGGTTACGAACGTCAAGTACCTCTACAAGTGCGCGCCGGGGGGTGACAACGACTATGTGGTGGTGTTCTGCTCGACGCACGAGATGTGGACCCAGCTATGCAACGCGCTCGACCGCCCCGAGCTCGCCCAGGACCCGCGCTTTCGCACCGCCGAGGGGCGGGTCGAGAACGCGGCGGCGGTCGATGAGCTGATCGGCGAATGGACCGCGCGCCGGACCAAGCATGAGGTGATGAAAATCCTCGGCGAGGCGGGCGTCGCCACCGGCGCGGTGCTCGACAGCCTGGAAATTCTGAGCGACCCGCAGCTCGTGGCGCGCAAGATGATCGTGAAGCTGACCCATCCGACGCGCGGCGAAGTGACGATGCCGGCGTGCCCGGTGAAGCTCGAAGACTCGCCGGTCGATCTGCGCTGCGCGCCGCTGCTCGGCGAGCATAACGCGCAGGTCTATGGCGAGTACCTGGGGCTGGGCTCCGGCGAGCTGGCGGAGCTCCGGCGCGACGGCGTTATCTAGCCTCCGGGCCGGGCCGATCGCCTGATGGCAAGTCACGACCTGTTCGAGGCGGTCGATTTTCTCCGCCGCGAGGGCGAAGAGCTGTTGCGCCGCTTCGCGCGCGCCCATCGCGGCGTCAGCTACGCCGATCTGCGCTTCGAGGCGGTGTTCCATCGCTCATGCGTCGCCAATGACGGCGAGGCGCGCGAGAGCCTCGAGAACGAAAGCGCGTCGTTCGGCGTGACGGTATGGGTGGATGGGGCGCCGGCAGTCGCCCCGGCGCCGCCCGGCGCCGAAAATTTCATCGGCACGGGACAGTATGGGGCCGAAATCGGCCGCCTCGCTCTGCATCGGAATAGACTCGTCGCCGCGCTCCGTTTCGGACTGAACGAAGCGTACCAGCGTGCCCGTGCCAGCGCGCGGGCAGGGACGGCTCTCCGGCGGCGGCGCGGCCTGGAATCGCTCGGCTCCGCGGCCGGGGGAGGGCTGCGATTCGCGCCGGTTCGCGACGATGTACCCGCGGCGTTTCGCGACGATCCACGCACCCTGGACCCGGAGGCGCTGAAACGGATCGCGCGCGAGGCCTCGGCCGGCGCGCGCGGGGTTTCATCCGCGATCGCGTATAACGCGGTCGCCGCGCTTAGCGAGCTCAGGCGCGAGCTCTTCGTCAGCACCCACGGCGCAGCTATCACACAGGCGTTCGCCTTCTCGCAGGGCGATTGCTATGTGGTCGCGCAAACCCCGCGCGGCCATCAGGAGACCTACGACACCATCGGCCAGCAGCGCGGTTTCGAAGCGCTGGCCGATGGATGGTCCGGCGATCTGCAACCAAATCCCGGCTTGGTCGCCTTTGCGGTCGCGATGGCGCGCGAGGCGGCCGAGCTTGCCGACGCGCCGGTCCTCAAGCCGCCCGCGAGCGAGGTCACGGTTGTCACCGACCCGCATTTCAACGCGCTGCTCGCCCATGAGATCGTCGGCCATCCGAGCGAAGCCGACCGGGCGCTCAAGATGGAGGCGGCGTATGCGGGGCGGAGCTGGCTCTTGCGCTCGCCGGCTGTCAGCGAGATCGGCAAACAGATTGGATCGCCGATGCTCTCGGCCTGCTCGGACCCGACGCTGGCCGGCTACGGCCACTACCGTTACGACCATGAGGGCACGCCCGGGCGGCGCGTGATGCATATCGATCGCGGCACTTTCCGTGGCTTCCTCAATTCGCGCATGACTGCCGCGATCCTGGACGCCGAGCCCAACGGCTCGGCGCGCGCCACCGCGGCCTGTTACGTGCCGTTGATCCGGATGTCGAACACCTTCTTCATGGCGGGCGCGGACGATCCGGCGAAGATCATCGGCGAGGTCGAGCACGGCTATTACGTATGCGGCAGCCAGATTCCGTCGATCGCCGAGTCGCGCGAGAACTTCCGGATCTCCGCGCGCCGCGTCTACGAGATCGAGCACGGGCGCCTGGGGCGGCTCTATCGCTCGGGCAGCGTGCTCGGCGACTCCAAGCGCTTCTTCATGAACGTCGACGCGGTGGGCAGCGACCTGCGCCTGATCGCGATTCCCAACTGCGGCAAGGGGCAGCCGATGCAGGCGAAACGGATGTCCAACGGCGGACCAACGCTTCGCTCGCTCGCGCGCCTGGCCGGCGGCTAGAGAGCGGGACTGGGAACCTGCGCCACCAGCGATGCTTTCGATACCGGCATTGAAACAGTTCGCGCGCGAAGGTGCGCGCATCCTGAGCGCGGAGGCCGACCTCGCCCAGTTCGAGCTCTACTGCTCGAGCGCCGAGCAGCTCGTGATGCGGCTCAACTACACCTCGGACATCCCGAGCAACGGCCTCGAGGAATGCAAGTCGATCGGCGCCGACGGGTTCGCGATCCGGATCGTCCCGCGCCGCAACCTCCATGAGATCGGCACGAGTTTCATCGCCGGCGATTTGAGCGGCGGCGCGATCCGCGAGGCGCTCGCGCGGGCGCGGCGAGCGGCCGTGATCGACCCGCATTTTCCCGGCCTGCCAGACGCTCCGCGCAGGCTCAGGCTCGACGCGAACGGCGCGGGCGGCGATCTGATGCGAGCCGGCAGCGCGCGCCTGGTCGAGACGGCGTGGGAAATCGTGGGCGGCGCGATTCACGCCTTTGCACGCAAGACGCCGGCCGGAAACGAACGGCAAGGATTGATCGTGGGCGGCGATCTTTCGCTCACGCGCGATCGCTTCGCGATCGCCAGCTCGAATTTCGATGAGGTGCGCGCCGAGCAGGCGGCCTACTTCAGCTCGTCGGTGACCGCGATCGTCGAGGCGCTCGACACCCGGGGCACCGCGACGGCGCTCGGCGCTTCGCTCCCGGGGCTCCGCCGGATGGTTCCGCCGCTCGGGCGCGAAGCCGTGCTGCGCGCGCTCGCGCTCAAGCAGGGCGAACAGCCTGCGCCCGGACGCCATCGCGTACTGCTCGGCCCGCAGCCGATCGCCGAGATTCTTTGCTACCTGGTCGTGCCGTCGCTCACCACGGGGGCTTTCTACGCCTCGAACTCGGCGTATCACGGGCGCTTCGGCGATCGGGTAATGGATGAAAGGCTGAGTATTGCGGATGAACCGGCGGCCCGCGGACGGGCGCTGGCGCGCCGCATCACCTGCGAGGGCTTGCCGGCCCGGCGATCGCAACTGATTCGCGACGGGCGCCTGGTCGGCCTGCTCTCCAATTTCTACGATGCCCATCGCCTCGCGCACGACGAGCATCGGAGCGAGAAACTCGGCCCGCAAGCGCCGGCCAATCCGGTTTTCCCCGCGGCTAGCGGCTATCGCCTGGGTGAGGGCGGCGGGCGGCGCTTCGATTCGGCGCCGGCCACGGCGGCTACCAACGTCGTGATGCGGGCGCGCGGCGGAGTCGGCGAGCGCGAGCTCATCGCCGCGGTTGGCAACGGAATCTACGTCGGGCGGGTCTGGTACACCTATCCGATAAACGGGCAGCGGGCGGGCGACTTCACCTGCACGATCACGGGCGATTCGTACCTGATTCGCAACGGCGAGATCGCCGCGCCGCTGCGGCCCAACGCGCTCCGGATCAACGCCAACCTCGACGAGATTTTCGGCTCTCCCGTGGCGCTTGGAAAGCGCGTCGAGCCGGTGACCGTGTGGGGCGCGCCCGAGATGTTTTACATGCCGGCGACGGTCGCCGAAGCGGTGAGCCTGTCAGCCGTCGGCGCCGGCGACTGATTGCCGGAGCGGCGCGCGGAGACCCGCGCACCGCTCCGCACATATCCGGTTCAGTTCAAGCCGGTCGAGCCGAGCAGATTGCCGCCGAGCGTCGGATGGCCGACGGTCTTGTCGCCGATCACATTGATGCAGGCGGTCTTGCCGGACTTGAAGGCGCGCTCCAGCGCCGGTATCAACTCGTCGGGCGACTCCACGTTCTCGCCATAGCAGCCCATCTCGGCGAAGACCTTGTCGTAGCGGATCTTCGGCAGCATATCGAACGGCTCGACGCGATCCTTCAACAACGGCATCGATTCGAAGCTCGGGCCCCAGGAGCTGTTGTTCCACAACAGGCAGATGATCGGCAGCTTGTAGCGCGCCGCGGTCTCCATGTCGAAGCCGCCGATGCCGATCCCGCCGTCGCCCATCACCGCGACGATCTGCGAGCCGGGCCGCGCCAGTTGCGCACCGATCGCCATCCCGATCCCGTGACCGACCGGCGCGAGCGGGCCGGCGTCGACCACCTGGCCGGGGAAGCGGCAGTTGAACCACTGGCTCATCCAGCCCGAGAGCGTGAAGCTGTCGATGATGACGGTCGCGTTCTTATCGAGCACGGAGACGAGATCGCGGGTCAGGCGTGCGGGATGCAACGGCCGATTGTCGTGAAATTTCTTTTCGGTCTCCTGGATCATGTGGTTGAAGTTCTTGCGTACCTCGGCGATTTCGCGCACCCACTGGGAGTTGCGATTTTTCGAGAAATCCAGCTTCAACTCCTTGGCCCGCGCGATCAGTTGGCGCAGCACCAGCTTCGGGTCGCCGACCATCGGGAGGTCCGCATTGACCTGCCATCCGATGCGCGTCGGCGTGGGATCGACCTGGATATAGCGCGCCTGGTCGGTCCAGGTCGGCGGCTGTCCGAAATGCTCGCCGCTCCAGAAGCGGAAGCCCAGCGCCAATACCACGTCGGCGCGTCCGGTGAACGGCTTCTTGAAGGCGCCCCGAATCGCGAGCGGATGCTCCTCGGAGACCGCCCCCTGGCCGGCGCGGCGCGTATAGACCGGAATCGAAGTAAGCTCGACGAACTCCTTCAATTCCGGTGCGGCCTGCGACCAGAAGAGTCCGTCGCCCCCGGCGATCAGGGGCCGTTCGGCCGCCACCAGCATCTCGAGCGTGCGATCGATCTTGGCCGGGTCGCCGGCCGAGCGCACGTCCTCGGCCGTGAAGGGCCGGGCGCCGCGCCGCTGCCGCGCGTCGTCGTCGCCGTGAAAGAGAATATTCTGCGGAATCTCGACCAGCGCCGGTCCTTGCGGCGGCGAGATCGCCTCGCGGAACGCCGAGCGCACGTCGAACTCGATGGTGCTCCAGTCGGTCACCCGTTTGGTGTACTTGGAGAAGCTCCGCACGACCTCGGAGCCGTAGGCTTCCTGAAATGATCCGAGATGGTCTTCGGTGTTGGGATGCTGTCCCGCGATGCAGACCACGGCGCTGCCGGTCAAGCCCGCGACGCACAGTCCGGTGACCGCGTTGGTGAGCCCGCAGCCGGCCGTGACCATGCACACGCCGGGCTGCCCGCTGATTCGCGCGTAGGCGTCGGCGGCGTAGGCGGTGGTCTGCTCGTGGCGCATATGGATCATCTTGATTTCGTTGCTGCGGAGGTTGGCAAGAATCGGGAACAGATGGCCGCCGTTGATCGTAAAGCAGTAGCGTACCCGGTTCTCGCGCATGACTCGCGCTACCAGCGCGCCGCCGTCTATCTTGGCCATGGGACTAAACCTCCCTGAGATTCGTAGGTCTTACGTGGGCCGGAATCCTTGCATATTCGCGACCGTGGCGGAAAGCACGGACCCGATGGGCGAGTCCGCAGAGCGTAGTGACAGCCGGGAAAACCAGAGCTATATTGTTGAAAGTGTCGGGCAACTTTGCCAGTATCTTGGACCACTTTTGCGCGCTTCAGACTGCGAATGATGGCCAAATGAAATGATGAAGTTCGTTCGAGGACTCATCTGCCTGCTGATCCTGATGACGGCCGCTCCGGCTGGTGCGTTTTCGCTGCTCGATCCGTCGACCTGGCAGCTGCCCCAGAAATTCAGCGCCACAGACCCCGATACCTGGCCCTTCATCCCGGTGCCCGAGGTTGCAATCGACCCGAACAGCGGGACCACGGTCGGCCTGCTGGCGGTCGTTCTCGACACCGATTCGAAGCATCAGATCAATTCGATCTTCGCTCCCGACTTTAACATCAACACCACGCTCGGCCTGGGCAGCACGTTTCGTTACTACGCCTACCCCTCCGAGGACACTCAGTGGTTCGCGGTGGCCGGCGCCTCGGAAAAAATCGCCAGCCATGCCGAGCTCGATTACGGGACCGGACTGTTAAAGCGCAATTGGTGGTCGGCGCAGATGCATTTCCTGATCGAGCGCGATCCAACCGAGCGCTTCTTCGGGATCGGTAATAATTCGAGCTTCAACAATCAGACCAACTACACAACCGAGCAGTTGTACAGCGACCTGCTGTTCGGAGTGAACCTGAACGAAAACTTCCAGGTGGCGGCGTACTTCCGGCCGCGCTGGGTGCGTATCGAGCACGGCGCCTATGGCAGCATCCCGTCGCTGGGAACCCTGTTCCCGGCGGTGAAAGGGATCCAAGGCGGGACCGTGCTGCTCGGGCGCCTGATGGCGTCTTACGACACGCGCGATTCGCTGAAGGTGCCGACCCGCGGCACGCTGGTGAGCTTTTTCGCCGGCGACGCCGACCGCGCCCTGGGAAGTTCGTACTCATACAGCGAGTACGGGTTCGACGCGCGCCACTATATGCCGCTGAACAGCCGTATGATCCTGGCCGGCAATATGTATGTGCGCTACGTGCCGGCCGGCAACGAGACCCCGTTCTGGGAGATGAGCTGGCTGGGAGGTGACGGATCGGGCCAGGTCAGCGATTTGGGAATTCCGCTCTCCGACCAG
>JBGPMT010000101.1:0-9473 GCA_041487135.1 Binataceae bacterium (SeqCode)
ATTTGATTGCGCCGATCGGCAAAGGCCAGCGCGGGCTCATCGTGGCGGCGCCGTTCACCGGCAAGACCATGATGCTGCAGGCGATCGCGAAGGCCATCGCCCACAACCATCCCGAGATCATCCTGATCGTGCTGCTGGTCGACGAGCGCCCCGAAGAGGTCACCGACATGCTGCGCTCGGTGCAGGGCGAGGTGGTGAGCTCGACCTTCGACGAGCCCGCGACGCGGCACGTGCAGGTGGCCGAGATGGTGATCGAGAAGGCGCGGCGCCTGGTCGAGCACGGCCGCGACGTCGTGATCCTGCTCGATTCGATTACCCGCCTGGCGCGCGCCTACAACACCGTGGTGCCGCCCTCGGGCAAGATCCTGTCCGGCGGCGTCGACTCCAACGCGCTCCACAAGCCCAAGAAGTTCTTCGGCGCGGCGCGCAATACCGAGGACGGCGGCAGCCTGACGATCATCGCCACCGCCCTGGTCGACACCGGCAGCCGGATGGACGAGGTTATCTTCGAGGAGTTCAAGGGCACCGGCAATCAGCAGATTTCGCTCGACCGCCGGCTGCTCGAGAAGCGCATCTTCCCGACCATCGACATCCAGCGCTCCTCGACCCGCAAGGAGGAGTTGCTGCTGCCGCGCAGCACGCTCAACCGGGTCTGGATCCTGCGCAAGTTGCTCTCGCAGCTCAACGCAGTCGAGGCGATGGAGTTCCTGCTCGACAAGATGCAGGGCACCAAGACCAACGACGAGTTCCTCGAATCGATGAACGTCTAGCAGACGATTGCGCTTTTGTGTCGATGGCAGGCTTGGTAAAACCCGATAGGCAAGGGGACGCAGAAAGGATTCCATGACCGAAATCGGTATGAAGCAGCTTCTCGAGGCCGGGGTTCACTTCGGCCATCAGACCAGCCGTTGGAACCCGAAGATGAAGCCCTACATCTTCGGCGCCCGCAACGGCATCTACATCATCGACCTGCAGCAGACCGTCAGGATGTTCCGTGTCGCCTACGAAGCGGTACGCGACCTGGCGGCCCAGGGCGGCACGATCCTGTTCGTCGGCACCAAGAAGCAGGCCCAGGATATCGTGCGCGAAGAGGCCGAGCGCTGCGGGATGTTCTATGTGCACAACCGGTGGCTGGGCGGGATGCTGACCAATTTCCAGACCATCCGGGCCTCGATCGATCGGCTCAAGAAGCTCGAGGAGATCATGTCCGACCCGGAGATGATCCAGGCGCTCACCAAGAAAGAGATGAGCGACAACAGCCGCGAGCACGCGAAGTTGATGGCGACGCTGGCCGGAATCAAGAACATGCGCAAGCTGCCCGATGCGCTGTGGGTGATCGACACCAAGAAAGAGGACATCGCGGTGGCCGAGGCCAACCGGCTGGGAATCCCGGTGGTGGCGGTGGTCGATACCAACTGCGACCCCGACCTGATCGCCTACCGCGTCCCGGGCAATGACGATGCCATCCGGGCCATCAAGCTGTTTACCGCGGCGATCGCCGATGCGGCCATCGAGGGCAAGCGGATGCTCGAGGAGCGCCAGAAGGGCGAGAGCGGCGACGGCGCGCAAGCCGGGGAGCGCGCGACGCTGGCGGAACCGCCGCAGTCGGTCTAGACCACCAACCGGGCCGCCCATCGGAACAGCAGGGAATTGATGGAAGTCAACGCTATATTGGTCAGGGAACTGCGCGACAAGACCGGCGCCGGCGTGATGGATTGCAAGAAGGCGCTGGCCGAGGCCAATGGCGACCTCGAGAAGGCGGTCGTCTGGCTGCGCGAAAAGGGCATCGCGGCGGCGGCCAAGCGCGCCGGGCGGGTCGCCTCGGAAGGCGCGATCGGCTCATACATTCATGCCGGCGGCAAACTCGGCGTCCTGATCGAGCTCAATTGCGAGACCGACTTCGTCGCCAAGACGCCTGAGTTTCAGACCCTGCTGCGGGAACTGGCAATGCAGGTCGCGGCGGCCAACCCGCGCTGTATCCAGCGCGAGGAACTGCCCGCTCAGGTGATCCAGCAGGAGCGGGAGATCTACGCCTCGCAGTCGGCCGGGAAGCCCGAGGCGGTGGTCACCAAGATCGTCGAAGGCAAGCTCGAGAAATTCTACCGCGAGGTCTGTCTCATCGAGCAGGCCTGGGTGCGCGACCCGAACCGCACCATCAAGGACCTGATTGGCGAGTACGCCGGCAAGCTGGGCGAGAAGATCGAGGTGCGCCGCTTCCTGCGTTTCCAGCTCGGCGAGCAATTGGACGGCAAGGCCTGAACGCCGCATCGTTGCAAGTGAGGGGCAGGCGTCCAACGGACACGAACCGGTTACGGGGAGGCCGAGTCGGATGAGCGAAGCCCACAGTATTGCCGACCGCAAACCCCAGTACCGTCGTGTTCTGCTGAAGCTCTCGGGCGAAGCCTTGGCTCCGTCCCAGGGCAGCGGTATCGATCCCGACGCGCTGCACGCGATCGCCGCCGAGGTGAAGGAGGTTGCCGCCCTGGATATCCAGCTCGCGCTGGTGATCGGCGCGGGCAATATTCTGCGCGGCAGCGACTACGAGGCGCGCGGGATGGACCGCGCGACCGCCGACCAGATGGGGATGCTCGGCACGGTCATCAACGCGCTGGCGCTGCAAAACGCGCTCGAGACGCTGGGGGTCGACACGCGCGTGCTCTCGGCGATCGAGATGTACGCGGTATGCGAGGTCTATATCCGCCGGCGCGCCGTGCGTCACCTGGAGAAGGGCCGGGTGGTGATCTTCGCGGCCGGCACCGGCAGCCCCTACTTCACCACCGACACCGCGGCCAGCCTGCGCGCGATGGAGATCGGCGCCGAGGTGATCCTGAAGGCCAGCCATCATGTCGACGGGGTTTACGACCGCGATCCCCTGCGCCATCCCGATGCGACGCGCTTTGACCGCTTGACCTATCTCGAGGTCCTGCAGCGCAATCTCAAGGTGATGGACTCGACGGCGATTTCGATGTGCATGGACAATCGCCTGCCGATCATCGTCTTCAATTTGCGCAAGCCGGGTAATATAAGAAGAGTCGTGATGGGGGAGCATATCGGGACCCGGGTCGAAAGCGACAGCTAGCCATGGCCGAGAACGACGAAGTTATCGAGTTGGCGCGCGGCGAGATGGAGCATGCGTTGAGCACCTTCAGGCACGAGCTGTCCCGCGTCCGCACCGGACGCGCTTCAACCGCCTTGCTGGAGGGCCTGCACGTCAACTATTACGGCGCCAAGACCCCGCTGCGTCAAATCGCGGGGCTGGCGGCGCCCGAGGCGCGGCTCCTGGTGATCACGCCTTACGACAAGGGGGCGCTCCACGAGATCGAGAAGGCGATTCAGACCTCGGACCTGGGCCTCAATCCGCAGAACGACGGCAAGCTTATCCGCATCCCGATCCCGGAACTCAACGAGGAACGCCGGCGGGAACTGGTCAAGCACGTGCGCAAGATGGGCGAGGAGTTTCGCGTCTCGATTCGCAACCATCGCCGCGACGGCAACGACCTGCTCAAGCAGTTGCAGAAGGACAAAAAAATCACCGAGGACGATCTGCGCGCCAGCGAACACAAGGTGCAGACCCTAACCGCCGATTGTATCGACAAGCTGGACAAGGTACTCGCCGCCAAGGAAGCCGAGATCATGGAGGTCTGAGCGGTTCATCCGCGATCCCCGCGGGCTCCCTCGCTGTAGCCAGTCGTGAGTTCATCGCTGCCATTGGAAGAATTTCCGGAGCTGTCGCGGGAGGCGGCGCGGCTGCCGGGCCACGTCGCGATCGTGATGGACGGCAACGGGCGATGGGCGCGGCAGCGGGGCCTGGCCCGCAGCGAGGGCCATCGCCGCGGCAAGGATTCGGTGCGCGCGGTGGTCGACACCGCGCTGGAGTTCGGCATCCCGTACCTGACGCTGTTCGTGTTCTCGAACGAGAACTGGCATCGGCCCAGTACCGAAGTGCGCTTCCTGATGCAGCTCGTGCATCGCTATCTGATGACCGAGACCAAGCGGCTCATGAAACGCGGCATACGGCTGGTGGCGGTGGGCGATACGGCGCGCCTCCCGGTGGAGGTCCGCCGCGTGCTCGAGCAGGCGATCGCGGCGACCGCGGGCAACCGCCGGATGACGGTGGCGCTCGCGCTCTCCTACGGCGGCCGGCAGGACATCATCGGAGCCGTCAGGCAGATCGCGCAGTCGGTCGCCGAGGGCGCGCTCACCGTCGATCAAATCGACGAGCGGCTCCTTAAGAGCCATCTCGCGACCGCGGGGCTGCCGGATCCGGACCTTCTAATCCGGACCTCGGGCGAGCAGCGAATTTCAAACTTCTTTCTCTACGAGCTGGCCTACACCGAGCTCTATTTCACCGAGATCCTGTGGCCCGAATTCCGTGAGCGCGAGTTCATGCAAGCGCTGAGCGCCTACCAGGCGCGCGAGCGGCGCTTCGGCGCGCTCAACGGCAACGGCGCCAATCATCGCCTGCGTGCTGCGAACTAGAGTCTGGACGGCGCTAGCCGTACTGCCGGCGCTGCTGCTGGCGATCGTCTTCGCGCCCGACTGGCTTTTCACAGCGCTTATCGCGCTGCTCACCGGGCTTGCGCTTTACGAGATCGCCTGCATGACGGCGGCGCGCGGCGCGGGCCGCGTCGCGCTGCTCACCGTGGCCGCCCTGCTGCCCGCCGCCGCGGTCTTTCTGGCGCCGGGACCGTTCATAATCGTGCCCGAGTTCACCTTCATCGGGACCGCGCTCATGATGTCGCTGATGTGGGTGCATGGGACCCAGACCGCGCCGCACGGCGCGGCGCTCACCGCTATCGGTGCGGTTTACGTCGGCGCGCTGTTCCCTTATTTCGCGCTGCTCAGAAACCGCCCCGGCGGCGTGGCGCTCACCATCCTGATGCTGCTGCTGGTGGTCGCGACAGACAGCGCGGCCTATTTCGCCGGCCGCTCGATCGGGCGCACCAGACTCGCTCCCCGCGTGAGCCCCAATAAGACCGTCGAGGGCGCGATCGGCGGCCTGCTCGCCGCGCTCGCCGCCGGTCTGGCACTGTGGCCGATCTTCGTCCCGAGCTGGGACCTGGCCGCGGTCATGACCATCTCGATTGCGGTTAGCCTGCTCGCCCAGGTCGGCGACCTGATCGGATCCGCACTCAAGCGCGCGACCGGAGTCAAGGACTCCGGATGGATTTTTCCGGGTCACGGCGGCCTGCTGGATCGGACCTGCAGCCTAGTCTTCGCTGCGGCATTCACTTACTATTATTCCCGCTGACGGCCTGCCGTCGCAGGCTTCGCGGCCGAGGCGAATAATGCTGGTTTCAATCCTTTCCGCCGTAATCATCCTGGGACTGCTGATTATCGTCCATGAAGCCGGCCATTTCGTGGTCGCCAAGCGGCTGGGCGTCCGCGTGATTCGCTTCTCGATCGGCTACCCGCCGAAGATCTGGGGAATACGGCTCGGCGAGACCGAGTACGCTCTGGGGGCGACGCCATTGGGCGGGTATGTCCGGATGCTCGGCGACGAGGTCGGCGAAGAGACGGGCAGCGAGGATACCGAGAGCTTCCTGAGGGAAGTCGCGCTTGATCTGCTGGCCGCAAAAGTCGGCAACGGTTTCGCGCTCAAGGCGGCCGAACCTCGCGCCGATGAAATTCTCCTTCCGATCGCCGAACGGCTCGCCAGCGCGGCGAGCGAGGCCGAAGCCGCAAATATCGCGCTCGCCGAATTCCATCGCCCGCTAAAGCCCGAGGAGACGATGCTCCTCGAGGAGTTCGCCCGCACCCGCTCGCTCGAGCCGGCCACTAAGGCTCTCAGCTCGCGCCATCCGGAGCGCCTGCTCGAACGCTTCCGCAGCCGCGCCTTTCCGAACCAGCGCCTGGCGAAGCGCATCGCGATCGTGACCGCCGGTCCGCTGGCCAACATCCTATTCGCACCGGTCCTGCTGACCGCGATCATGATGTACGGCGTACCCCATCTGCTTCCGATCGTTGGCCAGATCCAGTCCGGGATGCCCGCCGCACAGGCCGGGCTCAAGACCAGCGACCGGGTACTCTCGATCAACGGTCTCCCGGTCAATACCTGGACGGCTCTCTCGACCACCGTGAAAAAAAGCAACGGGGCGACGCTCAGGATCACCGTCGACCGGACGACGGCCGGCAGAGTGGAACGCCTGACCTTCAGCATGACGCCCCGGCAGCAGTCCGAAAAGAACCTTTACGGGGGTGCGACGACGATCTGGATAATCGGCGTGCTGCCGCGCGGCGACGAAGGTATCGACCGGCTCGGGCCGCTGCGGGCCGCCTACCGCGGATGCGTCGAGAGTGTCGCGATGGTTGGCGCGCTCGCGGTTGGAATCGCGCAGATGGTTGATGGTGCCACGCCGGTGCGCCAGGCACTCGGCGGTCCAATCATGATTGCGCAGATGGCAGGGCATGAGGCGCACGAGGGCTTGGCCAACATCGTGCTCTTCGTTGTGATGCTCAGCCTCGAACTTGGAATCATCAACCTGCTGCCCGTGCCGATGCTCGACGGCGGCCACCTGTTGTTCTTCGTCTGCGAGAGCATTCGCGGCAAGCCGCTCAAACTGCGCCATCGCGAGCTCGCGTTGCAGGTCGGACTGTTACTGCTGGTCGCCCTGATGGCGTTCGTCATCTTTAATGACATCGCGCGAATCGTTCACAGCTGATCGACTCTTCGAGGCGGGGGCAGGCGCGGGACCGATACTCGGGATCGACACTGGATTGCAGGTTTCCGCGACCGCGGTGGTCTGTGGCGGGCAGGTCGTGGCCGAGCGCGCGGCAAGTTCGTCGTCGCATTGTGCAGGCCTTCCCGGCCAGGTCGCCGAGCTGCTGAAATTCGCCGGTCTTTCGCTTTCCGATCTGCGCGGGTTAGCCGTCGGGGTGGGCCCCGGCTCGTACACCGGGCTCCGCGTCGGACTCAGCTACGTCAAGGGTCTCGCGGCGGTCCTCGCGATTCCGGTGGCCGGCGTGCCGAGCCTCGACGCGCTGGCGAACGCCGCCGCCGCACTGAAATCGGCGCCGGCAGGGAGCTTCGTCTGCCCGGTTGTGGACGCGCGCAAGGGAGAAATCTATACGGCCCTTTACCGCGTCTGTGGCGATGCGCTAGAGAAAGTTATAGACGATCTGGTGACTGCGCCCGCGCACTTTCGCCCCCATCTAGAGGGCGCCGTTTTGCTCGTCGGAGACGCGAAGGTGCAGGACGCGGCATCTATCCTTGATGCAGGCGATGTGCGGATCGGCGTGCTGGATGCTGGCGGGATTGCGAGCCTGGGCCGGTTCGTGGCGGCGCTCGGAGCCGCACGAATCGCTCGCGGGGAATCCGATGTGCTCGCGATCCTGGAGCCGCGCTACGTACGGCCGGTCGAGGCCACATTCAGACCCGCGAAGGCGGGGTCCCCGATAGCCGGGGCGGAGGACTTATGGAGGCCAGAGAGGAAACGCTGGTTTGCCAACTTGTAGCCCATGACGAGGAACTGAGAGGCCTTTACGAAGAACATCTGGAACTGAAGCGCAGACTCGAGGATTTTCGCCACAAGCTTTATCTGACCGGTCAAGAGGAACTCGAAAAAAAGCGGATTCAAAAACTGAAGCTCGCCTCCAAGGATCGCATGATGGCAATCGTCTGGCGCCATCAGCATCAGGCGCAGTCGTAGCCGCAGGTGCTCCGATGACGCGGGCCACACCCCTTCTGAATGCCAAGCCATACAATATCGGTTCTGGTTGAAAACGAGTTCGGCGTGCTGGCCCGGGTCGCGGGTCTGTTTTCCAGCCGCGGCTACAATATCGAATCGCTGACGGTCAACGAGGATCCGCTCGATCCCACCGTCTCGCGCATCGTGCTGGTCACCTCCGGCGACGAGCAGATCCTCGAACAGATCAGCAAGCAGCTCAACAAGCTGGTCAGCGTCATCAAGATCAGCGACTTCAACGGCATCGACATCCTCGAGCGCGAACTGGTGATGGTGCGGATCGCCGTCGACGAGCGCACGCGCTCGGAACTCGATGGAATCGTCAACGCGTTTCGCGCCCACGTGGTCGATATCGGCCCGCGCCAGGTCACGGTCGAGGTCACCGGCGACGCAGACAAGATCAAGGCGTTCATCGCGCTGGTGCGTCCGCTCGGCATCAAGGAGGTCGTGCGTTCGGGCAAGGTCGCAATGACCCGCTCGATCCAGCTCAACTCCGACCATCGCGGGCGCCGCGAATCCAGCCAGGAGAAAATCTAGCCATGAAGGTTTATTACGACCGCGAAGCCGACCTGAGCGCGCTCAAGGGCAGGAAGATTGCGATCCTTGGGTTCGGCAGCCAGGGCCATGCTCATGCCCTCAACCTGCGCGACAGCGGGATGGACGTGCGGGTGGGACTGCGCAAGGACAGCCCCTCCTGGGAGAAAGCCAGGAAACAGGGGCTCAGGGTGATGGAGACCGCCGAGGCGGCGCGCGAGGCGGATATTGTCATGATGCTGGTGCCGGACGAGATGGGCGCCGAGATTTACGAACAGGAGGTCGCGCCCGCGCTCACGCCCGGCAAGTATCTCGCCTTCGGCCACGGCTTCAATATCCATTTCAAGTTCATCAAGCCGGCCAGGGACGTGAACGTCTTCATGATCGCGCCCAAGGGACCGGGACACCTGGTGCGGTCCGAGTACGTCAAGGGACGCGGCGTGCCGATGCTGCTGGCAGTCGAGCAGGACCCTTCGGGAGACACGCAGAAGATCGCGCTCGCCTACGGCTCGGCGATCGGCGGCGGCCGCGCGGCCCTGATCGAAACCAGTTTTCGCGAGGAGACCGAGACCGATCTCTTCGGCGAGCAAGCGGTGCTGTGCGGCGGGCTCACCGAGCTTATCCGCGCCGGCTACGAGACGCTGGTCGCGGCGGGTTACGCGCCCGAGATGGCGTACTTTGAGTGCGTGCACGAGGTCAAGCTGATCGTCGACCTGATCTACGAGGGCGGCATCGCGAACATGCGCTACTCGATCAGCAACACGGCCGAATACGGCGACATGACGCGCGGCCCGCAGGTAATCGGCCCGCAGGTGCGCGAGACGATGAAACGGCTGCTGGCCGATATTCAGTCAGGCAAGTTCGCCAACGAATGGATCGACGAGTACCGCAAGGGGCTCAAGAATTTCCGCCGGATGCGCGAGGAAGCCGCCAGGCATCCGCTGGAAGAGGTTGGCGCCCGACTGCGCTCGTTCATGCCATGGCTGCAGAGCGAGCGGCTGGTCGATCGCTCGCGCAACTGACCGGGTCTTTGGACCACCTCGCGGACATCGATCGATCGCGCCAGCCTATGCGATGGCTTGGGAGCCTGGCCGGGCGAATCGGAATCGCCGGCGAAGGCGCGACCCACGTTCTGATCCCCGTCGCGCTCGCCGCGGCTGCGATGGTCTTCGGCGTCGAGTGGCTCGCGATTATCTTCCTGATCGTCGCGTTCGCGTTCGCGCTCTTCTTCCGCGATCCGGAACGCTCACCCGC
>JBGPMT010000102.1:0-9390 GCA_041487135.1 Binataceae bacterium (SeqCode)
CATCTGGGTACGCTGGTGGCTCTGGTGGTCTACTACTGGAGCACCTGGGTCAGGATGGCGGCGTCGCTCGCCAACGGCGATCGAGAGAATCGCCGGCTCCTGGCCTTGGTAGCGGTCGCGACCGTACCCGGAGCGATTATCGGCTTGCTCTTCGAGAAGCAGGCCGAGACGATCTTTCGTTCGCCCCCCCTGATTGCGGCGATGCTGGCGACGCTGGGGGTCGCGCTATGGGTCTTCGATCGTGTGATGCCGACGAGACGAAGAATAAGCGAAATGAGGTTCCTCGATGCGGCGCTGATCGGCCTTAGCCAGGCCTTCGCGATCATCCCCGGCGTCTCGCGCTCCGGCTCGACGATCACGATGGGCCGCATCATGCGTTTGGAGCGAGAGGATGCCGCGAACTTCTCGTTCCTGATGGCTACCCCGATAATCGCCGGCGCGGGCCTCATCGAGGGCCGCAAGCTATTGCACAGCGGCTTGACCGGCGATGTATGGCTGGGATTCGCCGCCTCCGCGATCTTCGGGATAGTCGCGATCTTTCTGCTGCTGCATTTCGTCCGGACCCGCACCTACGTTCCTTTCGCCTGGTATCGGATCATCGCCGCCGCCTTGGTGTTCGCGGTCTACTTCCATCGGTTCTGAATCGGGCAGAGAGCATATCTCGTTTACTCAAAATTTATTTATGATACGTTAGTTAGTCCTTCAACAAGTTTTCATGTGCGGTATCGTCTCGATATTCGGCTATGGGAGTGATGCACCGCCGGTCGATACCGACGAGCTCCGGCTAATCCGCGACGCGATGGTGAATCGCGGACCCGACGGATCCGGGCTCTGGATCTCGGCCGATCGCCGCGTCGGCCTGGCCCATCGGCGGCTCTCGCTGCTCGACTTGAGCGAGGCCGGGGCGCAGCCGATGGCGTCGCGCGACGGCCGGCTGCAAACGATCTTCAACGGCGAGATTTACAACCATCGCGAACTCAGAGCCCGTCTCGAGGCAAAAGGTTGCTGCTTCGTTTCACACAGTGACACGGAGGTCCTGCTCCATCTGTACGCCGAGAAGGGCGTCGAGATGGTGCGCGACCTGCGCGGCATGTACGCCTTTGTAATCTGGGATCAACGCCGGCGCCGGCTGTTTGCCGCGCGCGATCCGATCGGTATCAAACCGCTCTACTACGCCGATAACGGACGCAGCCTGAGGATTGCCTCCCAGGTGAAGGCGCTGATTCGTGGGGGCGCAATCGACCCGGCGCGCGATCCGGCGGGTGAAGTCGGCTTCCTGCTCTGGGGTTACGTGCCGGACCCGTTCACGACCTTTCGCGGCATCCGCGCACTCCCGGCGGGGGCGATGATGCTCGCGGAGCAGGACCGGCGGCCGATTGTCCAGTCCTTCTGCGACCTCAGGGAAGAGCTGGCCGTCGCCGCCGTAAGCAATCATACCCCGACCGCTCCCCAAGCCATACGCCAGCGTATCCACGCGGCGCTGGCCGAGAGTGTCCGGTATCACCTGATGGCGGACGTGCCGGTTGGAATCTTCCAATCGGCCGGCCTCGACTCCTCGGCGGTTACCGCTCTCGCTTCGGAGTCGCCCAACGCGCGGCTCAGCACGATCACGCTGGGCTTCGAGGAGTATCGCGGAACCGCCGACGACGAGACCCCGCTGGCCGCCCAGGTAGCGAAGCAGTATGCGACCGAACATCGCACGCGATGGCTCACCCGCGGCGAATTCGAGGCCGATCTCGATCGGGTCATCGCGGCGATGGACCAACCCTCGACCGATGGCGTCAACACCTACTTCGTCGCCCAGGCGGCGCACGAGATGGGGCTCAAGGCGGCCCTCTCGGGGGTGGGTGGCGACGAACTGTTCGGCGGCTACAACAGCTTCCGGCATGTGCCCGCGATGGCCGCGGCGTGGGGACGGATGATTCCGCGCTCGCTCGGCCGGGCGCTGCGCGCGGGTATCGCTCCCGCCCTGGGACGCGTTACTTCACCCAAGTACGCCGGGCTGCTCGAATATGCCGGCAGTTACGGCGGCGCCTATCTGCTGCGCCGGGCCTTGTTCATGCCGTGGGAAATCGCGCAGGTGCTCGCCCCCGAAACCGTCCGGGACGGATTGGAGGCGCTGCAACCCGAGTTCGAGCTCGAGCAGGCGGTAAGCGGCATCGATTCGCCATCTCTCAAGGTCTCTGCGCTGGAGCTGACCCGCTACATGCGCAACCAGTTGCTGCGCGATGCCGACTGGGCCGGGATGGCCCACTCGCTCGAGATCCGCACGCCGTTCGCCGACCTCGAGGTGATTCGCGCCATCGCACCGCTGGCGGCGCGCAATCTGCTCCAGGCCAAAAAACGCGACCTGGTGAATCTGCCGGCGTGCCCTTTCCCGCCGCCGCTGGTCAACCGGGCCAAGACCGGCTTTCGGGTTCCGGTCCAGGATTGGATTTCCAAGGGCGATAGCGGCCAGCACGAGCGCGGACTTCGCGGATGGGCCCGGCGGCTCGCCGGCGAGTTCGGGTTCGCCTGAACCGCCCATCGGCTCCCGCGGCGGCGATCGTTTGACTAACCAGATGGCGTGGTCTTTAGTGTCGCTGACAAACCGTCCGCGCCGCGAGCAGTGCGGCGCGTGCAGCCAGGAGGAACGAGGAAACATCGATGGCCCGAATAGTTAAGCATGAAAAGAACAGCCCCTACGAGATCGCGGCGGGCGCTCAGCTCCCAATCTACATCTGCGCCTGCGGCCTCTCCGGCAATAAGCCCTTTTGCGACGGCTCGCACAAGAAGACCCGCGACGAGGCCGGCTCCGAGGTCTACGTCTACGACGAGAACGGCCGGGTGCGAGTCAACAACCAATACTGAGTTGCCCGTTGGTTGAGTCTTCCGGCGCGGTTGAGGCGCCGCCGCCCGCTTGCCCGGAAGCCCCCGGCTGATTGGTGTCGGCCCCTCGCATCGCGCTTCCGCTACTGCTCGCGCTGGGCCTCGCGCTCTTCGTCCTCAACCTCGGCGGCTACCCGTTCTATACCAAGGGCGAGCCGCGAGAGGCGGTGACCGTGCTCGCGATGGTGCACGGCGGCGGGCTCATTTTGCCGCTGCGGGCCGGCGTCGAGGTTCCCTCCAAGCCGCCGCTGATGCACTGGATGGCCGCGCTCGCCTCGCTCGCGGCCGGCTCCGTCAGCGAGGGCACGGTCAGGCTGCCGTCCGCCATCTTCGCGATCGGCGGCATCCTGCTCTGCTATCTCTATCTCCGGATTCTGTTCGACGACCAAAGCGCGCTCCTGGCCGCGCTGATCCTCGCCACCAGCTTCCAATATCTACAGGCCGGTACGGGAGCCCGGGTCGATATGACCCTGACCTTCTTCATGGAGGTCGCGTTCTTCGAGATCCTGCTCATCGCCGAGGGGCTCAGCCGGCGATGGCCCGTGCTGTGGGGTGCGCTGGCGATGGCGGTGCTCAGCAAGGGACCGGTCGGAATCGTGCTGCCCGGTCTCGCCGCGCTTGCCTGGATCGCCTACGAGCGGCGCTGGAACGCGATCGCCGCGCTACGCATCCCGCTCGGGGTTCCGATCGTGCTCGCGATCGATGGCGGATGGTACCTCGGCGCGGTGATGGTCCGCGGGCCGGCGTTCGTGAGCAAGCAGTTGATGGCCGAGAATCTCTTCCGGCTGTTCCACAGCAGCTCCGTTCACGAGGGTCACGCGCATCCCTTCTACTATCTGGCCTTGGCGCTGATGGCGGGCTTCATGCCGTGGACCCTGATCGCTCCTGCCGCCGCGCTCAGCTACGTCCGCGGCCGAGACCCGTCCACCTCCGCGCGCATCCACTATCTGGCCGCGTGGTGCATCGTCGTGCTGGCGGTCTACAGCCTGGCGCAAAGCAAGCGCGGCGTTTACCTGCTCGCGATGTACCCGGCGCTGGCCGCGCTGTTCGGCGTCGCGCTGGCCGATGCGGCGGCGCATCCCGAAGCTGGCCGGCGCTGGGTCGCCGTGCTCTCGCGGACGGCGGGCCTCCTGATACTGGCCGCGGCGGCTGCCGGAGCCGCCGCGCTGATACTGCTCGCGCGGCAGCCGGAGGTGATCGCGGTTCTGATGCGGGCTTGCGGATGGACCGTGGCGGGCCTGATGCCGGCGCTGATTCGGGAAGCGGCGCGCTACCGGATGCTCGCAGCCGCGCTCGCGATGGGCGCGGCCGCGGCCGGGATTTCGCTCCTGCGCCCGGGGCCGCGCGCCGACCGGATGGTGATGGCGGTCGCGGCCGGCATCGGCTGCTTCGTCGTGATGGTCAACCTCATCGTCGTGCCGGCGATCGCGGTGACGACCTCGCTGCGCGACTTCACGCGCGGTGCGATGCGTATCGTCGACGGCGAGCCCGCCGCCTATTTCGGCGGGATCGACTACCAGGTCGCCTTCTACAGCGGACGCGAAATTCCGGTGCTTGGCCCAGCCAACCGTCAGGCGGCGCGCTTTCTGTTCTGCCGGCAGAGCGTCTACGACTCGTTCCCGCCCCGGGCGCGCCGGCGCTACGCGATTGTGCTCACGAGCAATCCGACCGAACTCGACGGGACCGGCACGATGCTGCTGCTCAGGCGCGAGGACGGAGCAGTCGCCCGGCGCCAAATCCGGGTAGCCCGCTTCAGGAGAGCGCCGCGCGCCGCTTGGCCGCGATCGCGCGGGCCAGCTTCGGCATCACGGTCGCCGCGCCGCCGCGCAGGCTCACATCGCACAACCGGGTGATATCCGATTCGTACAGGTTGACCTCGATCAGGCGGCCGCCGCGCTCCTTGACCTGCAGCGCGAAGCCCGCCGCGGGATAGACCGTGGCGGAAGTGCCGGCGACGATCACCAGGTCGGCCAGCGCGGCCCGCTCGGTGCACAGAGCCAGCACGTCGGTTGGTATCGGTTCGCCGAACGCGACCGTGTCGCTCTTCATCAGGCCGCCGCACCCGGCGCATCGTGGCGGCAGTTGCTCGAGATTCACCTCCTCCCATCGCGAACGCGACCCGCATCCGAGGCATCGGATGAGCGTCCAGTTGCCGTGAATCTCGGCCAGTTGTTTTTGCCCGGCCCGCCGATGCAGGTCGTCGATATTCTGCGTGATGACGAACTGCAGCACCCCGAGCGCTTCAAGCTCGGCCATCGCCAGATGTCCTGGATTCGGCTGGGCGGCGCGCAACGGCGCATAGAGCTCGTCGTTCTGCCGCGCCAGGCGCTCCTCCCACGCCCGCTTCGGGTCGGCCATGAAAATCTGAAAGCCGTTCATCGGCGGCTCGCCGTGTTTGGTCCAGAGCCCGCCCGGGCCGCGAAACGGCGGGATGCCGCTTTCGACCGACATCCCGGCGCCGGTCAGCGCGATTGCGTAATCGGCCTCGAGAATCAGGTCGGCAGCCTCGAGGATCTCAAGCTCGCTCGCCGCCGCGCCGTGCTCGCTCATCGTGGATTCCTCCGTTGCGCCCTCCTTTCTTATCCTCTCCCTCAATTTTGGGAAAGTTGGCAGGGCTGAGCCCGCAGGCCTGAGGCCTGCACCCAATAAAGGCGCGCTGAGGATCTTCACGGACTGCGCCAGTTACCGACTCTGCGACGCAATTTTGAGAGGTCGCAGGCGTGCGAGAAGTTGGCGACAGGGCTGAGCCCTGCAAATCGCTCCGCGTTGATTCCTCGGCCGCCTTCGCGATGCTCAGGCTTTCCCTCGGAATGACAAACGGGGAAGAGAACGCGCGGCGGCTTGGCCGGCGACGCATACCCAGATAATTGCATGTCCAATCTCTCTCTTCCCGTTATCCCGATTTTCTTTCCGTCGTTGATTCTTTTTCTGTCATCTTGACTCTCTTTCTGTCATCCCGAGCGAAGCGAGGGATCAACGCGGAGCGATCGGTCTTTTCCGGAATAGGCGGCAAGCTCGATGCTGTTGGCACCGCCTGCCATACGGTCGCCGGGTGCAGGGATGAGCCCTGCGGCGGCGCCGGGGCCTGGTTTGACCGCGATCACCGGCGCGCGCTACTGACCGTCGAGTGAACGCCTTCGAAATCCAGGTGGTCGCGGCCGGCGACGAGCATCTGAGGCAGCAGGCCTACGGAATCCGCCGGCGCGTCTTCGTCGAGGAGCAGGGCGTCCCCGAAGCGATCGAGCTTGACGATGACGACGCACGCGCCTTCCATGTCGTGGCCTTGCTCGGCGTGCGGTGTGTCGGCTGCGGCCGGATGGTGCCGCGTCGCGACTATGTGAAGATCGGCCGGATGGCGGTCGAGTGCGAATGGCGCGGGCGGGGCGTGGGCCGCCGTCTGCTGGATTTCATGCTCCAGCGGGCGCGCGCGCTCGGTTACCGGCGCGCGGTCCTGCACGCGCAGCTACACGCCGAGGACTTCTATCTGAAAGCGGGATTCGCGCCGGTGGGCGAACCGTTCGACGAAGCGGGCATCCCGCATCGCCGGATGGAGCTTGATTTGTAGAGCGAGCGCCGCGCTGCGGTCACGGCCGCAGGCAGCGGCGCGCGAAGGCGGCGATTTCGCGGGCCAGCGGCTCCGGCCGTTCGAGCAGCACATGATGATGAGCGCCGGGAATGGTTCTGAGCTCGACCAGCGGATTTGATTCAAGCGCGCGCGAGGCCGCCTCCGCGGTCATGATCCGGCTGCGCTCGCCGCGCACCAGCAGCGCCGGGACGCGCAGCCGCGCGATCGCCGCCAGCGCGTCCAGGCCGTCGCCGCCGAAGAAGCTCTCGCGATCGAACCTGAGCGTCCAGCGCCCGTCGGGGGTCGGGGCGAGGCTCTTTTCGGCGATCGATTCGAGCAGCGCCGGGGCGATCTCGCCCTCGCTCGGCATCAGCCGGAATCGCGCCTTGGCGGTCGCGAGGTCGGGGTAGGTGACGACCGGGAGCGCGCGCAGCCGCTTGAGAAAACGATCGCGCGCGCCGCTCGAGCTCAGCGCCGCATCGACGATTACCAGGCCGCGCGCCCGCCCAGGAAAGATCTCCGCGAAGGCCAGCGCGCAGAGCCCGCCCATGCTGTGGCCGACCACGATCGGCGCCGGCGCCGCGCGGGCTTCGAGCAGCGCCGCCAGATCGCGCGCGTAATCTTCCGGATGATAGGCGGGAGGACGGACCCAGTCGCTTTGGCCATGGCCGCGCGAATCGAGCGCGAGGATGCGGAACTCGGCTCCCAGAGCCGCCGCGACCGGCTTCCACCACCACGCAATCGCGGTATTCCCGTGCATCAGGACCAGCGTCTCGCGCGAATCGGGATTCCATTCGAGGTAGTGCAGCCGGGGGGTCTCGCCGAAAAAGCGGCTCTGCGCACGGGACAGGCCGGGAGCAGAAGAAAACGGTTCGCGTTTCATTTTGGATGGGAAAGCGCTTGCAGGCCAGCGGGAGCGTATCGAAGCTCAGGCCAAAGCTTTGCAACCCGCGGCTTTCATGCCACCATTTTGAACGTAATCGATGCGCGCTGCCATGCGACCGTTCCGCCTCTCAAAGCTGATCGCGGCCACGCTGTTGGCGATAGCGACGCTCGCCCCGCTTCACGCGCGCGGCGACGACGCCAACACCGCCAAGGCCCGTTCGCTGGTCGATGCCGCGATCAACATGACCGACAGCGATCAGGCGGTGAAACTGCTCTGGCAGGCGACCGATATCGATCCCGCTTTTGAGGAAGCTTATGTCTACCTCGGGCTCTATTACAATTCGCGATCCGATTTCGCCAAGGTCATCGAGGTCTACAAGAAGCTCGTCAAGTACGAGCCGCGCCAGCCGACCGTCTACCTCAACATCGGCGAAGCCTACATGTCATTTGTACCGCCCAAGCTCGACGACGCGCTGACCTACTACCGGAAGGCCTACGCGATCGATCCGGGCTCTTCGTTCGCGGCGCTCAGGATGGGCGAGATTCTCGCCCAGCAGGGTAATCGCAGCGAGGCGCTCAAGTTCCTAAAGCAAGCGAGCGCCGACGGCGCGCGTAATCCGACCGCCGCGACCGAAGCCAACAAGCTGATCGCCCAGATGGGCGCGCCCTGAGCGTGTCGGCTCCTCACTGCTGCTGGGCGTCGGTCTTGCCCGGAGGGGAGACGCTCCTGGGATTGTAGAGGCGATCGAAGTTGCGCTGCTGCTCGGGCGTGAGCGCGGCGCGGATGTCGTTGAAGGCGTTCGAGAGCGCCTGCTGCCGTTGGCTCTGGAACTGGTCGCGAAGCTGGCCAATCCGGACGCGGGTATTCTCCAGCACCTCGCCGATCCGGCTCTTCTGCGCGGGCGTCAGATGGAGGTCGCGGTCCATCCGCTGAATGATGCCGCCGGCCGGCACTCGCAGCAGTTGGAGGCGGTAGGCGATCGTGCTGGCGGCGAAACCGACCAGCAGCCCGGCCGCGACGGCGCTCAGCACCGTCCACCAGTTTCGATTACCCGGCAAAGTCGTCGAGGAAAAAAGATGGCGGCTCCTGGACCGCCGACACGGCGCTGGAGGCCTGGCTGTTGCTCAAAGCGTCGCTCAGACTTTCATTCGGCGTCGCCGCCGCGACGTAGGCGATTACGATCGCCGCGATCAGCATCGAAAGCGCCGTCCAGACCGTCGCGCGCGACTCGGCGGCGTCAGCGGCCGCCGCGCGGCTCCGCGTGGGGCGCGCCGGCCGCGGACGGTCTTCGCTCCCGAGCATCGCATCGATCGCTTCGGCATCGGAATGGAGGACCGGCGCGGTCAGCGCGAAGAGCCGGAAGGCCTGATCGCAGAGCCCGCAGCGCTCCAGATGGCCGGCGAGCTCGCCGGCCAGCGCCGGCTCGAGGCGCCGGCGCCAGAAGTTCGGAAATTCCTTTCTGGTTTGAAAGCAGTTCACTTGAAGATCCTGAAGCGGCGCGCGCCCATCATGCGGCTGGCCTGCTTGCGCAGCGCCTGGCGCGCCCGGAAGGCGCGGATTTTCACCTTGGCCTCGCTCCAGCCCATGGTCTCGGCGATCTCCTGGACCCCCAGCTCTTCGCTGTCCTTGAGCACCAGGACCAGGCGATCTTCGGGACGCAGGCTGTCGAGCAGATGATGCGCCAGGGTGTAAGCCTCGCGCCGTTCCTCGGCCGCCCCGGCCAATTCCTCGGGCGAGGCGTGGCTCACCAGCTCGGCCCATTCAAGCTCGCCGCCGGCGAAATCGGCGACCAGCTCTTCGGGTTTGCGGCGCCGCCGGCGCAATTCGTCGTAGCAGGCGTTCACCGCGATGGTTCGTATCCAGGCCGCAAACGGCAGCTCGGCGCGGTAGCTGCCAAGCCCGGCGAAGGCGCGCAGGAAGCATTCCTGGGTCAGGTCGCGCACCAGTTCCGAATCCGCGAAAAAGCGCCGGCACAGATGTTCGATGCGGCGGCGATGGCGGCTGGCGAGCTCGGCGAACGCGGCGGTCTCGCCGGCGCGGACCTCGGCAACCAGGTCCTCGTCGGGGCGGA
>JBGPMT010000103.1:0-9325 GCA_041487135.1 Binataceae bacterium (SeqCode)
CCTTGACGGGCGGGCGGCGAGGATGATATTGAAAATCATTCTCAATTGGAGACCGACTCTCGATGACTCGCACCCGGATGACTTGCGCCCGATCGATCGCCAGCGCCGCCTTGGCCGCTTTCCTTTTCGCCACCGCGCCGTTTGCCGCCTCAACCCTCGCGGCCCCGGAGTCGATGCCGGAAATCCGGCTCGAAGACGGCCGCTTTCAGCCCGCGGAACTGATCGTCACGGCCGATAATCCGTTCCAGGTCCGGGTCACCAACCGCGGCCCCTCGGCTATCGAGTTCGAGAGCTTCGAGCTCCATCGCGAGCGCGTTGTGCAGCCCGGCGAGACCATCACGGTCTTCATGCCGCCGCTGCGCGCCGGTACCTACCGCTTCTTCGACGATTTCAATCACGGCACGCCGCAGGGCGCGATCGTCGCGAAGTAACTTCGACGATGAGGCGCCTGGCGACGCCGGCGATCGCACTCGCCATGATTTTCGCCGCGGCCCAGATGGTCCCGGTCGAGCACTCCTCGCCGCCAGGCGAGGGCGATCTAGCCGCGCCGCCCGACGTCAAGCGAATCATCGGTGCCGCCTGCTACGACTGTCATTCCAACCGGACCCGATGGCCGTGGTACAGCCGCGTCGCGCCCGTCTCATGGATCGTTGTGCGCCACGTCGAGTCGGGGCGCCGCCGCCTCAACTTCTCCGATTGGTCCGACTACGCCTCCGACCCCGGCACCAAGGCCCGCAAGCTCGACGAGATAAGATCGTCGATCGCACGCGGCACGATGGCGCCGTGGTATTACCGGATGTTCCATCCCGAGGCGCGCCTGACCGGCCGCGAACGCGACGTGATCGCCGCCTGGATAACCCGCGAAGCCGCCGCGCCGGAAACTCTCTCGACAAGTCTCCCGAAGAATCTTCGATGATCGATCCGCGCGCCGGATTCGCTGCCCTCGCGGCGATACTATGCTGCGCCGCCAGCCTGCTGATCGCGGCGGGCGCGGCCCGCGCCCAGGTCGACCCGTTCGAGCTCGAAGTCTACCCCTACCAGACGCTCGGGATGGGGATGGTCGAGGTGGAGACGCTCAACAGCTTCGTGCCCAAGGGTCACAGCACGGGCGAGAACGGCACCGCGAGCGGCAGCTTCGCCAGCAACCGGATGTACCGCACGGCGTTCGAGCTGACTTATGGGCTGACCGAGAAAGTCGAGGCGGCGGCCTACCTGAACCTGGCCCATCCCAACGGCGCTTCGTTCCAGTATGCGGGTGCGAAGTTCCGCCTGCGCGGGAGCCTGTTCGAGCAGGACGAGCTGCCGCTCAACTTCGGATGGTACGCCGAGCTCGATTGGCATCGCACGCCCGAGTTCGACGGCAGCCAGCTCGAGCTCGAATTGCGCCCGATTATCGAAAAGGACTGGGGGCGCTTCGAATTTGATATCGATCCGATTTTCGAGAAGGCGATTTTCGTCGGTCCCGACAAGAACCAGGGCTTCGAGTTCGGCTACGCGGCGGCGCTTTACTATCGCGCGCTACGCGAGCTCTCGCCGGGCCTCGAATTCTACGGTGGGCTCGGTCCGATCGACGACAACGACCCGCTCGATCGCCAGCAGCACTACATTTTTCCGGTGCTATGGGGGAAATTGCCGGGCGGCTTCGAGTACAACTTCGGCGCCGGCTTCGGCCTGACGCGCGGCTCGGACCAGGTGATCACGAAAATCAACCTCGAGTGCGAACGCTTCCTCGGCGTGCTGCTGAAATCGGCAAATTCAGGCCCGTAACCGCCGGCGGGGCCGAGCCCTGCACCCGACAAAAGTGCGCTGGGGGGACGGAGGCGATGGGCCAAAGTGGCAGGGCAGGCGGCCCGGACGTTCTTTAGCGCCACCTTCCTGGGTCACGTGTCACGCACACCTCGCTGTGGCCAGAACCGCTACCGCATGACCTGGGGCAGGCCGCCGACCGTGCTATATCTCTGCACATCGTCATAGTTAACGCCGTCCACGTTGCGGCACGCCTCGTTCGCGACCAGTCCCTTTCCGCCGGGGCCATTAGTGATGAAGATAGTGAGATGTCCCTTTTTAACATCCCAAATCGCCTCAATCGCGTTACCACTGTTCAATTGCATCCCTTCGCGCGGAACGGGTGCGGCTAGCTTTTCAAACATGCCGATCCTGAACAGCTTCATTTCCGAGTTGTAGAGGTCCTTCCACAGCACGCTGTAGGAATGCTTGTCGATCCACATAATCTGTTTGCCATAACAGTATCCCGCCTGCAAAGAGGGAATTCTGCGCGTGTCGATCACGTAACTGTCTCGCACTTCCCATTTGCCGACCTCGGGCTTCGGAAAGAACATGCCATAGTAGCTTGAAAGGTCCCCAAAATACTTCGCAGACGCGTTGACCAGGGTGAAGATCTGTTGGTCGTGCAGGTAGGTCGCCTGAAAACGAGCTATGCCGCCGTTGAACCCGCTGAAATCATCGGGCGTGAAGTCACTGCCACCGATTGGTGCGCAGCGACTGTTGGACGACTGGCGGATAACGCGACGCAGTTTGGGAACGAAGACGAAATCGTCCTCGGCTTTCGTCGGATCGACGTAGTACAGAGTGAGTATCTCCGTATATTTGTCCTGCTCCGGCTCAAGCTGCATCGCATACTCGCTGAGGTCGATACCTTGGGCGCGCGGATCGTTGATCGGTTGGCCGACGTCGCTTATATGGCTGAGTCGCCTGAAAACCTGCTCCCAGCGGGCCCCGCTTACCTGGCCGGAGGTGGTGACTAGGTAGCGGTGATCGTCGTTACCGCAATAGAGATAGGGGACGTAGCGGTACCAGAAGTTGACCAGTATCTTGTACCCTTTCAGCGGCTCGGCCGGTTCGGGAAAGGGCAGTCCAGCGACATAGCCGGCGATCGTGTGGCCGCCGCCGGGTAGATCCCTTATCTGCACCAGGTGGCTATATTTCCTGGTGTTCTCGAGATACGCGTCCGGCAGGGGATAGGAGCTGGTCGCACCGATCTCCATTCTGAAGTCTGGGGGCATCTTCCAGAAGGGGGTTCCCGCAAACAGTATCCGCATTCCATCGGGCATGAACGCTTTGTAGTGCTGCCAGTTTTGAGGGGTGATTACGGTGCCAGGCGGGATAGGATTCTCGTTATCCGCCGCCTCACACACCGCGCTAACAGTGGCTAGTGTCACCAGGATAAGTAAGATCGCACCCCACCCTCTGAACATCTGAAAACTCCCTTGCTTAATCCCTGGAATGCGAGGCCAAACGTTTGTGGCTCGAACGATCGTCGGCTGATTCTCTTCCAGGCTGGCACTTATCGTTCGAATCTTTTACAGGCGAATCTTTTACCGGCCGCGGACTCCTGCTGACTGAGCTTCCCCGTTCCAGTACCGGGCGTCCCGCGACGGTCGCGGTCATGACCTTATCCTATTGGGCACGGCAAATTGGCGGCGGCTTCTAGCTGCAGACGAAGCGTATTTCCTTCGATTTAAACAGATGCTTTCAAGAACATCAAATCAAGTGAGCCATCGTAGTCGATGGGTGCAGAGCTCAGCCTTGCCCGCTCGCATCCGGCGTCCGTCCGTGGCAGCCTGAGTCGGTATCCGGGAGACCGAGAAACGATCCGATGTACAAGCTGCTGGCCGCGCTCTCCGCGTTCGTGATTTCCGTCATCTCGACGTTGGGCTACGCCGGCGTGATCCTGCTGATGGCGCTCGAGAGCGCCTGCATCCCGCTGCCGTCCGAAGTGATCATGCCGTTTTCGGGCTACCTGGTGGCCATCGGCCGGTTCAATCTTCAACTGGTGGCTCTGGGCGGCGCGCTCGGATGCCTGCTCGGCTCGTACGTCGCCTATGCGATCGGCGCGAGCGGCGGGCGCCGGGCGCTCGAGCGATGGGGCCGCTACGTTCTTATCACGCGCCACGAGCTGGAAATCGCGGACCGCTTCTTCGATCGCTTCGGGCCGGCCGCGATCTTTATCGGACGGCTGCTACCCGTGGTGCGAACCTTTGTCGCATTTCCGGCCGGGGTGGCGCGGATGCGGCTGCTGCCGTTTTCGATCTACACGTTCGCCGGCTCGTACCTCTGGTGCCTGGTCCTGGCCTGGATCGGGATGAAGATGGGGGAGCATTGGGACGCGATCGGGCCCTATTTCCGGCGCTTCGACAACCTGGTCGCGGCGTTGATCGCGATCGCGATCGCCGTGGCCGTCTACAGCCGGCTGCGCGGCGGTTTCTCGAAGGTTTCGCCAGCCGTCCGTGATTCCGAAGCCGCATCGCGCCTGGACTCAAAGCATGGCCGATAATGATTTCGATCCCGCGGAGCTCGAAGAGATTCTCGCCAGCATCGATCCGCTCCAGGTCCGGATGGCGCGCGATTTTCTGGCCGAGGCCGGAATCGAGGCGTTCGTCTTCGACGGCGAGTCCTCCCGGATGCTGGGCACGACCGCCGCGGTGCCGTCGCGCTTGATGGTGCATGCCGACCGCGCCGGCGAGGCGCGCGAGCGCCTGAAGGAGCTCGGCTTCGGCGAGTGATCATCGCCTCGCCGCGGTTGCAGGATCGCGCCGCGGTTGGCTACAAGAAAATTCGAGGAGACGCCATGAGCAGCAACGGACCGAAGGTCTATCTGGACTACGATCAGGCGGAGCTTGACCGCAACTACGATCAGCGGGCCTGGGCGCCGAACGCCGACGAAGTAATCAGTTGGTGGAGCACGGGCAGCGCCGCCGCGCGCGCCAAGCTGAAGCATCGGGCCAACGTCGCGTACGGGCCGACCGAGGACGAGACCCTCGACATCTACCTGACCGCGCGCCCCAACGCTCCCGTGCTGGTCTTCATCCATGGCGGCGCGTGGCGCAATCTCTCGAAGGAGGACTCCAGTTTCGCCGCGCCGGCGTTTGTCGAGGCGGGCGCGCACTTCGTGGTGCTCAACTTCGCCAACATCCCCAAGGTGCGGCTGCCGGAGATGGTCGCGCAGGTGCGGCGCGGCGTGGCGTGGGTCTACCGCAACGCGCGCTCCTTCGGCGGCGATCCCGAGCGGCTCTACGTGGCGGGGTGCTCCTCGGGCGGCCATCTGACCGCCAACGTGCTGGTGACGGACTGGCCGAAGCTGCACGATCTGCCGCGCACCATCCTCAAGGCCGGGCTATGCGTGAGCGGGATGTATGATCTGGAGCCCGTGATGCTCAGCGCGCGCAGCAGCTACGTGGAGATCTCGAAGGACGAGGAGGCGGAGCTCAGCCCCGCGCGCCATCTCGAGCGACTCTCATGTCCGGTGGCGATCGCTTACGGCGAGAAGGAGACCGATGAATTCAAGCGCCAGGCGCGGGATTTCGCCGCGATGCTCAAGGGCGTCGGGCGGCTCTACGATTTCGTGCTGTGCCGCGGGCTGAATCACTTCGAGGTCGGCTCCGCGCTGGCCGATCCGGAGAGCGATCTCGGCCGGCTCGCGATGCGGATGCTCGAGCTGAAGCGCTAGCGCAACGCCGGCATTACCTGCTCGGCGAAATCGCGAAACACCTTGCGGCTGTAGTCGGCCGGCGGCAGCAGCGTGATTTCGTTGAAGCCGAGCGTTTCCATCGCGCGCAGCCGCGCGATCAGCTCGTCGGGCTCGCCGGTGAGCGTATACTCCGCGATCGCTTGCGGCGTGATGAAGCGGCGCTCCTCGGGCTGCAGAAAGGTGCAGTGGCCGTCGTACAGGTACTGGTACCAGGAATCCTTCGGAAAGCGTTCGACGCGCTTTAAGTAATCTCCCCATATGTCCGCGAAACAGGCCGGTATCAGCGCGTCTTTCTTGCCACCGAACAGCCACATCTCGTAGTTGAGATGCAGATTGCAGGCGACCTGCGAGCCGGTCTCATCGATCACCCGCTCGCTGGTCAGCTTCTCGCCCGGCCGCATCACGCATCCTGCCGTCACGAACGTGGTATGGAAGTCCGCGCCGAGGGCGCGGCCGCGCTTTCCCGCGCCGATGCGCAGATGCTCGAAAAAGCCGCGGGCGTCGCGATGGCTGGCGGTGGAGGCGATCCAACCGTCGCAGATTTCGCCGGCCAGCTCGATCGCCTTGGGACCGTTGGCCGCGAGATAGATCGGAATGGGATGATCGAGATCGATGAAATATCGATCGCGATGCAGAAATTTTATCGGCGCCTTCTTGCCGCGATAGTCATAGTCGACCTCCTCGCCCGCCAGCAGCGCGCGCAGCACCCGGACGTATTCGCGCAGCTCCGGGAGCGAGACGAAGCTCTGGCCCATCACGCGCATCGAGGTGTGCCCCGATCCGATGCCCAGGAAGACGCGGCCGGGCGCGAGCCGGTTGATCGACGCGATCGAATGCGCGGTCACGGGCGCGATACGGGTGCCGGCCCCGGCGATCCCGGTGCCGAGCCGGATGCGTTTGGTGTTGACGGCCGCCAGCGCCAGCGTCGCGTAACAGTCGGACCAGATCATGTGGGAATCGGGCACCCAGGCGCGGTCGTAGCCGAGTTCTTCCGCATAGCGGATCAGGTCCCAGTTGCCGACATGAGTCGCGAACATTATTCCGAATTCCATCGTGCCCCTCCCTCGCTACGCGCGCGCCCGGCCGTCGCGCCCGCGGCACTCGACCATCAGCTTGGCGCACGCATAGACAGTGCGGATATGCGGAATCTTGAGCCCGAGACGATCGCCGAGGTCGACCACCGCGCCCACGATCGCATCCAGTTCCATCGGCCGGCCGGCCTCGAAATCCTGCAGCATCGAGGTCTTGTGCTCGCCGACTTTCTCGGCTCCGGCGATGCGCCGGTCGATCGAGACCGGCAGCTCGACGCCGAGCGCGTTGGCGATTTCCTCGGCCTCGGTCATGATCGCGCGCACCAGCGTGCGCACCTCGGGGTCGCGGAGCATCTCGCCGATGGTCGCGCCGGTCAGCAGGCTCATCGGATTGAACGCGACGCTGCCGATCAGCTTCACCCAGATTTCCTGGCGCAGATGAGTGGTGACCGGGCAATGCAGGCCGGCGGCGTTGAGCGCGCCGGCGATCGCGCGGCATCGCTCGGAACGTGCGCCGTCAGGCTCGCCCAGCGAAATCCGGTCGCCCTCGATGTGCCGAATCACGCCGGGCTCGGCGATCTCGGTCGAGAAGTAGACGATTGAGCCGACCACGCGCCGGAAGTCGATCGCGCCCGAGATTGCGTGGCCGGGGTCGAGCCGCTCGGGCGTCAATTCCGCATAGCGGCCGCCCTCGCATTGGAAAAACCACCACGGCAAGCCGTTCTGGGTGCTGACCACGGCGGTGTCGCGCGCCAGCAGCGGGGTGAGGCGCGGGGCGAGAGCGGCCAGGCCGTGCGCCTTGACCCCGAGGATGACCACGTCGGCAGCGCCGATCTCCTCCAGCGTGCCGCTCACCCTCGGCCGCGCCTCGAAGTCGCCGGTAGGGCTCAGCACGCGCACGCCGCGCTGCTGCATCGCGAGCAGATGGGGTCCGCGCGCAAACAGGGTCACATCCTGGCCGGCGCGAGCCATCCGCGCGCCAACATAGGCGCCGATCGCGCCGGCTCCCACGATGACGAACTTCACCCCGGCCCTCAGGCTTTCGCGGACTTGAGCGCCGCGGCCACGGCGCTGCGCTGAATCTTGCCAGTGGCGGTGCGTGGAATCGCGTCGACCACGTAAATCTTCTTGGGGCACTTGTATTCGGCCAGGTGCGCCTTGCAATGAGCTAGCAGCTCGCTTTCGGGCACCGGCTCGCGCAGCACCACGGCCGCCGCGACCTCTTCTCCCCACGACGGATGCTCGACGCCGAACGAGACGGCTTCGGCCACCTTGGGATGGCTCAGCAGAAGATCGTCGATCTCCAGGGGCGAGATCTTCTCGCCGCCGCGGTTGATCATCTCCTTGAGCCGGCCCACCAGCCGCAAGTACCCGGCCTCGTCGAGCACGCCCTGGTCGCCGGTGCGAAACCATCCGTCGGTAAACGAGCGCGTGTTGGCCTCGGAATTGTTCTCGTACCCGCGCATCACCGCCGGACCCTTGATCACCACCTCGCCCGCCTCGCCGGTCTTCAGATGGTTGCCATCGGCATCGACGACGCTGATCTCGACTCCCGTGCCGACCCCGACACTGCCCGGCTTGCGTTCCCGGGGCGGGAGCGGATTCGAGGCCATCTGATGCGACGCCTCGGTCATGCCGTAGGCCTGGAGCACGGGGATGCCGAAGCTCTGTTCCATCCGGCGCATCGTGTCGGCCGAAAGCGCCGAGCTGCACGAGCGGATGAAACGCAGACGCTCGGCGCCGGCTGGCCGCTCGCCGGCGCGCTCGGCGCGCGCCAGCAGCACCTGATGGATCGTCGGCACGGCGGAGTACCAGGTCGCCTTGTAGTCCTGGACGCTGCGCCAGAAATTGAACGGGCTGAACTTGTCGGGCACCACCACCGCGCCGCCGGTCAGGAGCGTCGCCAGCACCGAGGCGACCAGCCCGTGAACATGAAACAGCGGCATCACGCACATCGATACATCGTCGGGCACCAGTGCGTAGGTCTGTGCGACGTTGCCGGCTGCGATGGCGAGATTCCGATGCATCAGCGGGACGCGTTTGGGGCGGCCGGTCGTGCCGCTGGTATGAAGCACCAGCGCGACCTGCTCCGGGGAGGGCGCGCCCGCGCCGACTCGCCGTGTCAGATCGGAAAACGCAAGCTTGCCCGACGCGTCCAGGCTCACGCTCGCGACGGGAATCTTTCTTTGCGCCGCCGCCTCGCGCGCCTCCTGGGCGCCGCCGGGCGGAACGATCAGAAGTTTGGCCGACGTATCTTTGAGAAAGAAGTTGAACTCCTCGCGGCGATAGGCGGAATTGAGCGGCGCCGCCGTGCCGGCGATCGCTGCGGCCAGGAAGCAGACCAGGGCCGGGACGCCGTTGGGCAAAGCCATCGCGACCCGCTCGCCGGGCCGGATTCCCGCGGAGGCGAAAAGATCGGCGGCCGCGCTCACCTGTTCGCGCAGCGATCCATAGGTGATGCGAAGCTCCGAATCAGGAACGATCAGCGCAGTACGGCCGGCGGGCGCCGCCGCGAGCAAATCCCACAGGGTGTTGAGCTCTTGCATGATGGACCGATTATACGATGAATCCGTGGCGGGCAAGGAGAGTTCGGGCTCGCCCGCGCCGGGTTGCCGTTTCCGGGCATCGGTGCTCACTTGCTAGATTGGCGAAGAGACTTCGGCCGCGCTTGGCGCCGGGAGTCAGCGGAGAAAGGCAAAATGAAGGTCTCGCTCTTCTATCTGCCCACCTATCTCAAGGAGGTTCACGGTCCCGCCGCCAATCTCTATCGCGACATCCTCGAGGAGATTGAATTTGCCGAGCAGGC
>JBGPMT010000104.1:0-9307 GCA_041487135.1 Binataceae bacterium (SeqCode)
ATATCGATCTGATAGAGCGCCTTAAGCGCCAGCTCACGGCCGTGATGTCTCAATCCCATGGCAAACGTCGCCGCCCGAACCTGCGACTGCCGGCCACGCCGGGCCGTCGCGGTCTTCGCATGGCTACTGATGATCGAGGTTCGAGAACAGGTGCCCGAGTTTTTCCTTCTTGGTCCGCAGATAATCGATGATGCCGACGTGCGGCGTAACTTCGAGCGGGACACGCGTCACCTTGACCCCGTAGCGGCGCAGGCTCTCTATCTTATGGGGATTGTTGGTCAAAAGCTGCGCCTCGCCCACCCCGAGATCGCGCAGAATCTGCGCGCCGATCCCGTAGTCACGCAAATCCGACTTGAAGCCCAGCTCGTGGTTTGCCTCGACCGTGTCGAGGCCTCCGTCCTGGAGCGCGTAGGCCCGAATCTTGTTGCCGAGCCCGATGCCGCGGCCCTCCTGATGCAGATAGATGATCACGCCGCCTGCGGACTTCATGATCAGGTCGATCGAACGCGCGAGCTGCTCGCCGCAGTCGCAGCGGCTCGATGCAAACACGTCGCCCGTCAGGCACTCCGAATGGAGCCGCACCAGCGCCGGCCGCCCGCCGCCGATCTCGCCCTTGAGCAGCGCCAGATGCTCGCGGCCGTCGACGATATTGTGATAGATGACCGCGCGCAGCTCGCCTTGCGCAGTCGGGAAGGGGGCCTCCGACACGCGCTGGACCAGGATTTCACGGGCCAACCGATGGGGCACCAGATCCTTGATAAAGAATAGCGGCAGCTTGTGCTGTTTGGCGAACTCCTCGAGCTCCGCCGTCCGGGCGGCGTACCCGTCTTCGTTGAGAATCGTGCATAGCGCGGCGGCCGGCCTCAACCCGGCGCATCGAACCGCGTCGACAGCGCCCTCGGCCCGTCCGATCCTGACCATCACGCCGCCGCCCAGCGCCATCAGCGGCAGCACGTGCCCGGGCATTACGATATCGCGCGAGGTCGAGAGCTCTGAGGCGAGCACCTGTATCGTGCGGGCGCGATCGCTGGCCGAGATGCCGGTGGTGACGCCCTCGCGCGCCTCGACCAGCGCGCCCATCTGCTCGGTGGCTTCATCGCGCTGGATGGAGGGAACGATCGGGATGCCGAGTTCGCGAATGCGCTTCTCTTCGATCGCCGCCGAGACGATGCCGCGCGCATGCCGGACCATGTAATTGACGTGCTCGGCGGTGACCTTCTCGGCCGCCATCACGAGGTCGCCTTCCGCGTCAGTGCGCTCCTCGGCGATCATCACGGCCATTTTGCCGGCCTCGATGGCGTCGAAGACTTTCTCCAGCGGAGTTGCGGACACTGTGTCTGGCCTGCCTTCCGGATCGAATCCTATCACCCCATTTGCGGCCTCTCCAAGCCGATCTTCAGCCGCCGCCATCAGCGCCGCACGGCCCGGGTTTTGACCGGCCGTCCTTCAAGCAGCCAATCCCGGCCGACCGGGCGGGCCGCCAGCGCATCGAGCGCGATAGCGTCACGAATCCGGGCCGTGCCGAGCCCTTCGACGGCCGGGAGGCCGGCGCCGAGAATCAGCGGCGCGACGAAGAGCGCGACCCGATCGACGATTCCGAAGCGCAACGCGGAGGCCGCGGTGCGCGCCCCACCCTCGATCAGCACCCTGCACCATCCGCGCCGCCCGAACTCACGCACCAACTCTCCGAGGTCGAGCTCACCGCGACGTTCAGCGCAGGCGATCACCTCGACGCGCCGGGCGGCATAGCGGTTGCGGGCGCGCGCGAGATTCGCGCGCCTCGTCACCAATATCGACGGCGCCGTCGAGCGCTGGCGAAAGACCCGGCTTTGCGGCGGCGTCTTGAGCTGCGCGTCGAGTACCACCCGTACCGGGTCGCGTCCGTTCGCGATGCGGCAGGTTAGGCGTGGATTATCCGCGATTACGGTTCCCGCGCCGACCAGCACGGCGTCGCATTCGCGGCGCCATCGATGGACCAGCGCGCGCGAGGGCTCCGAACTTATCCAGCGCGAGTCACCGGTGGCCGAGGCGATGCGGCCATCGAGGGTCGCGGCGAGCTTCAGTATCCCGAACGGCCGCCGGCGCATGACCCGGGTGATAAATCCCTCATTGACCCGGCGGCATTCATCCTCGAGCACCGCCGTCGTCACCGCCACTCCGGCGGCGCGCATAATGCGCACGCCGCGGCCCCGCACGGGCGGATAGGGATCGAGGCATCCGACCACCACCCGGCGTACACCCGCCGCGGCCAGCGCACGGGCGCACGATGGCGTCTGGCCGCGATGGGCACAAGGCTCGAACGAGACGTAGGCGGTCGCGCCGCGCGCCCGTCGCCCGGCGTGGGCCAGGGCGATGGTCTCGGCGTGTGGCCGGCCGCCGCGGGCGGTCGCGCCGCGGCCGACGATCCGGCCGCCGCTCACGATAACGCAGCCCACGGCCGGATTCGGCGTGGTCAGACCGAGCATCGCACGGCCCAGGGCGATCGCCTCACCCATGAAGCGGCGATCAAGTTCGCGCAGCGCGTGCGACGCCATCTCCGCCGGGCCGCGCGATCATTGGGCGGCTTCGCCTTTCTTGCCGCGCGGGCGAGCGGCGGTTTCGTGCGGCACTTCGCGCCGGCGGATCAGCTCCTCGAGCTCGCGCATGAATTCATCGATGTCCTTGAACGATCGATAGACCGACGCGAACCGCACGTAGGCGACCTGGTCGGTACGATGCAGCTCGTCCATCACCGTACTGCCGATAAACGAGCTTGGCACCTCGGGCTCGCCGCGCTCGAGCATCGCGGCCTCGACGCGGTCGGCGATCTGTTCGATGGTCTCCATCGAGACCGGCCGTTTCTCGCAGGCGCGCTTGAGCCCGGCGACGATCTTCGAGCGATCGTAGGGTTCGCGCCGGTTGTCCTTCTTGACCACCATCGGCAGCGCCAGCTCGACGTGCTCGAAGGTCGTGAAGCGCCGCTTGCACGAGGTACACATGCGGCGGCGGCGGACCGATGCGCCGTCGCGCGAGGTGCGCGAATCGACCACCCGGTTACCGCGATGATGGCAGAACGGACAACGCATCGAATCGAGGTTTCGGGATGCTCGCGCCTCGCACGCCGCCGGCTGCGAGCTTCGGGCGCGAAACCGCCCGATGATTCGCTACTGGATAAGCGCGCGTGGGCAACGACCCGGCATAATCGCCGGCCGGCGCGGACTTTCCGCCAGACGGGCGCCGAAGAAAGGTGTTCAGCTTTTGTGGGCCTCGATGTAGCCGACGACGTCCTTGACGGTGCGGATCTTCTCGGCGTCCTCGTCCGAGATCTCCATCCCGTACTCCTCTTCCAATGCCATCACCAGCTCGACGATATCGAGCGAATCAGCCCCGAGATCTTCGATAAAGGAAGCCTCAGGAGTCACTTCGTCCGCGGCCACGCCAAGCTGCTCGCTGATTATCTCGCGAACCCTGGTTTCGACGTCTGAAGCCATCTAGTGTCGTTCCTCCTCGCACAGCACGGCAACCCGATGCCGCCAACGAAATCTTCCCGCACCGGAGCATCCAGAACGGAGATCGAGACGATTACAACCGCCGCACCCGCTTACCTGCTCATGCCCGGGGTGAATTTACGACGCAGCATAGGGAGTTACGGCCGACTAGGCAAGTTGGCCCGCGCGCCCGACGCGGGCGCCGCCGCGGCCCGTTCATCAAGCGGCGAGCGCGGCCGCGGCCGACTTGAGCGAGGCCAGGTCCTCGACCGGACGCACCTTGATGTTGCGGTCGATGCGGCGCATCAGGCCGGCGAGAACCTTGCCGCAGCCGAACTCGATCGTCTCGACAATCCCACTGCGCGCGATCACGCCCATCGATTCTTCCCAGCGCACCGGCGCGGTTATCTGCTGGAGCAGCAGCGGCTTGACGCGCGCGGGGTCGGTGTTGACCTCCGCGGTGACATTGGCGATCACGCCGAAGCGCAGCGCCCCGACCTCAAGCCCTTCGAGCACCTTTTCCATCCCGGCGCGCGCCGGGCCCATCAGGGGACTGTGGAATGGCGCGCTCACCTTGAGCTCGACCGCCATCGCGCTGCCTCGCTCTTTGGCAAGTTCAACGGCGCGGCGTACGGCCGGCGTATGACCCGCCACCACGATCTGTCCGGGGCCGTTCAAGTTGGCCGGCACGACCACCTGGCCGTGGACCGAGAGCTCGCGGCAGATCTCCCCGACGACCGCCGGGTCGAGCCCGATCAGCGCCGCCATGGTGCCCTCGCCTGCGGGGCAGGCCGCCTGCATCAGGCGGCCGCGCTCGCGAACGGCGCGCAATGCCGCGCCGAAATCGAGCGACCCGGCGGCGACCAGCGCACTGTACTCGCCCAGGCTGTGACCCGCGCCGAGCTCGGCGCTCAGCGGCACCTCGGCTTCCAGAGCGCGATGCGCCGCGATCGCCACCGCCACCATCGCGGGTTGGGTGTTGGCTGTGAGCCTGAGCTGCTCCTCGGGTCCTTCGAAGCAGAGCCGCGAGAGCGCGAACTTAAGCGCGTCATCAGCCTCTTCGAAGGCGCGCCGTGCAGCCGTGAAATTTTTGGCCAGCTCGGCACCCATCCCGACGCGTTGGGAACCCTGGCCGGGAAACAGGTAAGCAAGCTTCATGTACAGGCTCGATGACGGTCAGGCGGGATTGTTCTTGCTGCCGTGAGGCGGATCCTCTTTGCCGCGAGGCCGTTCCTCCGGTTCTTTCGGATTTGGCTTCTCGCCCGGCGCTCCGTTGGGCGACGGCTCGTGATGCGCCGGGTAGACCTCGAGCTCGGGAGCGGCGCCGTTGGCGGCGGGATTGGCGCCCGCGCCGACCGGCAGCTCGCCGGGTCCGCCGCGGGCCGCGGGCGGCGGAGGTTCGGCGGCGGGATGGCCCTCGGCAGCGCCCTTGCGCACGGACTCGCTTTCCTTATGATGGCGCGCCGCATCGGCTTCCTTATGGGGATGCGGCAGATGGAGCCGTTCGCGCATCCGCGTCAGGATGCCGCGCAGCCCCTTGCCGGCCGGCTTGTCGGCGGCCGGCGCGGCGCGGGCCAGGAGCTCGACGATTTCGGCATTGACCCGGTTGATCAGCGCCTCGTTGGCGGCGGCGCGGACGGCGTTTCGGATGGCGCGCGGATTCGACGAACCATGCGCGAATACTGCCACGCCGTTCACGCCCAAAAGCGGCGCGCCGCCATACTCGGACGGATCGAGCCGGCTGCGCATCGCGTTCAGGTACTTCCCGATAAACAGATAAGCGATGCGCCCGCGGACCGTGCCGGCAAACAGCTCGCGCAGGTTGCCGAGCAGGAACGAGGAAAAACCCTCTAACGATTTCAGAGCGACGTTGCCGGTGAAGCCGTCGGTGACTACCACGTCGACGCGGCCGCGGTTGATGTCGCGCCCCTCGACGTAACCGACATAGTCGATGTCGGCGCTCATCTGGCGCAGCATCGCGGCGGCGGCGCGGGTCAGGTCGGTGCCCTTGGAATCCTCTTCGCCGTTGGAAAGGATTCCGACCCGCGGCCGAGCGACCTGTCGCACGCGCCGGGTATAGACCGTGCCCATCACCGCGAACTGCATCAGGTTGAGCGGCTTCACCTCGGTGTTCGCGCCGGCGTCGATCAGCAGCGTGAAGCCGCTGGCCGAGGGAATCAGCGAGGCGATCGCCGGCCGATCGACGCCCGGCAGCGTGCCGAGCGTCATGATCGCCGCGGTCATCATCGCCCCCGAGTTGCCCGCGCTAACGAAGGCCTGCGCCGCGCCGCGCCGCACCAGCTCGAAGCCGGCGTTGATCGAGGAGTTGGGCTTGGTCATCACCGACTCGATCGGCGAGTCGTCCATCGCCACCACTTCGCTGGCATGCTCGATCGTGATCGGCAGGCCCTCGCCCTTCAGGCTCTTGAGCTCGCGCGCTACGATCTCGCGGTCGCCGACCAGGACCACCTCGATCCCGAGCTCGCGGGCGGCCAGCACGGCACCTTCGACCACCGCCCGCGGGGCGAGGTCGCCACCCATCGCGTCGAGCGCGATCTTCATGCCCGTGCCCGCCGGCCGCTTACTCCTGGACCGGCGCGAGGCTGCGGCCGCGATAGTTTCCGCAATGACGGCATATCCGATGCGGCAGCGTGGGCTCGCCGCAGGTCGGGCATGCGATCGGATTGGGCGCGCTCAGCGCGTCGTGGGCGCGGCGCTTGTTGCGCTTGGATCTGGAAGTGCGGCGCTTGGGTGCTTGCATGGCAAAGCTACATCCTGTTTGGACCGCGCAGGCTTTAGCTGCGCTGGATTTTGAGCGTGCGCAAAACCGCGAGGCGCAGGTCGCTGGCCGGCTCCGGACAGCGGCACTCGCCCTGGTTGAGATTCGTCCCGCACCGCGGGCAGAGACCGCGGCACTCTTCACGGCACAGCGGGCGCGTCGGCAGCCCGAGCAGCAGCTCCTCGCAGATGAGCGGGCTCAGGTCGACCTCGTCGCCGTCGTAGACCGCGTAGTCGCCGACGGTGGGGTCGCTCGCGGCCTCCGCTTCCGCGGCGATCGAGCGCGGCGTCATGATGAAGCGGAAGGGGTGCTCGGTGCGGCTCTCGAACTCCTCGGCGCAGCGGGCGCAGAGCGCACCGGTACAGCCCTCCAGTTGGCCCTCGAAGAACAGCTCGGTTCCCGCCCGGTAATACGAAAGCTTCACGCCGATCGGCGCTTTGAACCGCCATTCGCTCTGCGCGCCATGGCTCAGGATTCGATTAACCTCCGCCTCGGGCTCGCGGAACGACAATTCCCTGGCCTCGGCGGCTATCTCATCGACCTTGAGTTTCACGGCATTTGGCACCGGCGTTGCAGGCGCAGGATGGGATTATTACATTCCGCCCCCCGCGTTCCAAATACATCCAAATACATCACACAATCCCGGGCGATCCGCCAGATTTCCGGCCGCTTTTCGCCCCCCGAGGATCAGAACCGAGACGGAAATCGGGCCCCGGCTGTTCAGCGGTGGATCGCGAGCAGAAATCGGTCTAGATTTCTGCCAGGCAAACCCATGAGGATTCTCGCGATAGTGATGGCGATGGCGTTCGTGATCGTGGCGGCGATCCTGCTGCCATTGCTGATCGCGCTAGTGATCGGACTGATCGACCAGGCGATCGACCTGATATGGGGCGCCTCCCGGCGCGAGGACGAGCGCAGAGCCGCGCCCGACGCCTCCCCGCCCGGCGCGGCTCAGAGCCTGTGACGCAAAGTAGTCGATGGGTGCAGGGCTCAGCCCTCTGTCATTCCAGCGCAGCCGGAACCAAGCTTCGGGCGAGGTCGAGAAATGGCTAGCGAGGCTCTCGCAAAGTAGTCGATGGGTGCAGGGCTCAGCCCTGCACGCCAAGCCGAGGACAGTCGGCGAGCAGCGCGCAGGATTCGCAGCGCGGCCGCCGCGCGCTACAGACCCGGCGCCCGTGCAGGATTAGGCGCATCGAGAATGGCGTCCATTCCTTGGGCGGCAGAAGCTTCTGCAAATCCAGCTCGATCTTGTCGGGCTCGCGATGCTTGGTCAGACCCAACCGAAACGCGAGCCGCCGCACATGCGTATCGACCACCATCCCGGGCGCGCCGTAAACGTGGCCGAGAATCACGTTGGCGGTCTTGCGCCCGACGCCGGGCAGCGTCACCAGCTCCTCCATCGTGTGCGGCACTTCGCCGCCGAGCTCCTCGACGATCTTCCGGGCGCAGCCTTTCAGTGCTTTCGCCTTCTGGCGGAAGAAGCCGGTGGGGGCGATCAGACGCTCGATTTCGGGGAGTTCCGCGCGCGCTATCGCCGCCGGAGCCGGGAGCGCGCGAAAGAGCGCCGGCGTGACGCGATTCACGCGCTCGTCGGTGCATTGGGCCGATAGAATGGTCGCGACCAGGCATTCCCAGCCGTTGCTGAAATCGAGACTTATGCGCGCTTCCGGATAGAGCCGCGCGAGCGTCGCCACGATCCGGCCGGCGCGGACTTTTTCGGGCGTCTCGGCGGCAGGCGCGGCCCGCTTGAGTGGCGCTTTGGGCCGGGTGCGTCGCCGCGGCCTATTCGTCGGGATCTTCCTGGAAGGAATAGCGTTTCTCGGTCCAGGGATCGGCGTGATTATGGTAGCCGCGGACCTCCCAGAATCCGCGCCGGTCCGCGGCGGTGAATTCCAGCGCCCGCACCCACTTGGCGCTCTTCCATCCGTAGAGCTTCGGCACGATCAGGCGGACCGGGAAGCCATGGTCGGGCTCGAGGTCGCGACCGTCGCGCCGATGGGCCAGCATCACGTCGTCATCGAGGAAGTCGGCAAGCGGCAGATTGGCCGTATAGTCGCCGTCGCAATGGACGACGACGAAGCGCGCTTCGGGCCGAAGGTGCACGCGCTTCATCAGGTCGGAGATTTTGATCCCCTCCCAGCGGTTGTCGAGATGCGACCAGGTCGTCACGCAATGGAAATCGGCGACCTCGCTGGATTGGGGCAGCGCGCGGAATTGCTGATAGTCGAAGCGCAGCTCCTCTTCGACCAGCCCGAAAATCCGGAAGTCCCAGCTGGCCGGGTCGAAACGCGGCGTCGGACCGTAGCTCAGGACCGGGAATTTGTCGGTCAGGAACTGGCCCGGGGGCACCCGCTTGGCAAGCTCAGGCGAGACCGGCTTCTTCATGACCCCGATTATTAGCCAAGGCGCCCGACCGGCGAAAGTATCAGCCAATCGCGCGGAGCGATGGACGGGCCGCTCGCTGTGATGTACACTTGTGCATATAGGGCAGGCTGTGGAGTTTGAGTGGGACAAGCGCAAGGCGCGGGCGAATCTTCGCAAGCACCGGGTTGACTTCGCCGATGCCGCCACCATTTTCCAGGACGACCGGCCACCAGGCGCGAACGTGCGGAGTATGAGAGGCGGAGTTTATGAAACGGGAATACGATTTCAGCAAGGGCAAACGCGGATCGGTAGTGCCGCCGGAACCGGGCAAGACCCGGATCACCATCCGGTTGGACAACGAAATTCTCGACCACTTCCGCAAGCAGGTGCACGAAATGGGCGGAGGCAACTACCAGACCCTGATCAACGACGCGCTACGCGAGCACGTTCGGCGCGGCGGAATCGAGGCCACTGTGCGCCGGGCCATCCGTGAGGAACTACGCGAAGCCGGCCTCAAGCAAGCCACGAGCACCCGACGATGACGCGCACAGCCACCACCTATAATTCTTGAGTCATTCGGAATCTGGCCAGCCGAAGCGAGCCTTTTGCTCAACAGTATCAGCCCAGCGCGCGGATGATGGTCGGTCATCGCGGTGGCCGCCTGACGGGCACATCGCTGCGGATGGAAATAGCGCCA
>JBGPMT010000105.1:0-9284 GCA_041487135.1 Binataceae bacterium (SeqCode)
ATGCGGTACCCGTGCTGGGCGATTTCGTCCGCGATTCTCAGCGCGCTCTCATAAGCGTGCGGATTCATGCTGCCCGCATGGCGCCGGATTTCCGCCTCGAGCCGATGGCCCAGTGTGAACTCCGCGAACTGGCGCACCGGCGCGGGTAATTCGAAGCCGGCGCCCTCCAGCATCTGGGCGACGCGCTCGAACTCATCGAGCAGGTGTGCGAATTGCGCGCTGAAACCTTTGAGCAGATCGCCATAGACGATCTGGCACATCGCGTGCCGGCCGCCCGGAAGCAGATCGTCGAGCCCGAACTCCTCGGGGCCGAACTCCTCCTGCACCATGCGCAGCAGGGCGGGCAACGAGGCTAAGCCCATCCGCTGCCAGAGTTTCTGCGCGGAATCCTTGAAGTGCGCGGCGCCACGGAACGGATGCAGCGCGCAATAAAAATCGAGTCCGCCAAGATGCAGCGCCGCCACCGAATAGTCGTGCTGTTCGCCGCTCAGGGTGGATTCAAGCACCAGCCGGCTGATGGCGAGCGTCAGGCGCCCATGCTGATGCTGGCGATGATGCTGCTTGCGATACCTGAAATCGCCGAATACGCCGCCACTGCCGTCGCTGGCCAGACTCGTGATGGCGAGATGGGCCGCGATGCGGCCGGGCGTAGCGCGACACGGCGAAACCAAGCGTCGATAGATGTCGGCGCCGTTTCCCATTTCCGGCAGATTGCTGTTCGCCTCCGCCAGGCGCTCCAGCAGCCGATCCTCGGGAGCCTTGATGCCCAGCTCGCTCATAAGGTCGAGTACGCGGCCCGCATACTTCATCACCTGGACGGTCTCGATTCCGGAGAGGTCCGCGAAAAACCAGCCGCAGCTCGTGTACATCAGCATCGCGTTGCGCTGCATCTCGAGCAGCCTCAGCGCGCGCGACTGCTCGTTGCCGTACTGACGCCGTCCCGCGAGCTGTGCCAGGAAGGCTTCGCGGTTGGCCGCGCGATCCAACACCAGATCAATATAGGCCTCGCGTGCGCCCCACGGATCGCGAAACAGGTAACCGCCGTATTCCTCGAAAACCTGTGCCGCGCGGTCGCGCAGGTCGTCGAAAGCCGCGCGCAGCGGAGCGCGCCACGCCTGGTTCCATCCCTCGCGTCCGCCGGCCTGGCATCCGCAGTCCCGCGCCCAGCGTCCCACGCCGTGCTCGCAGCTCCAGGCGGTGCCTTGCCCATCCGGCCCCGGTTTGACCTCGACTTCCCACGACGGCGGATGAGATTCGAGGAACTCGCCGTAGTTGGTGACCTGGAAATCGCCGCGCATAGGCGCCTCGACCTCGATCGCGTAGGCGAGCGATCGATCGCCGAAGTGCCAATGATGGCCGTAGGTCTCGCCGTCGGTGGCGACGTGCACCAGCGTGCCCTCCGGACCGCGCGCCTGCTCGAGGCGGTCGACAAGGGTCTGGCTCGAGGACAGCGCACCCTCAAACGCGATCGCGCGCGCGGCCGCGCCGTCGTAGAAGAAGATCGCGAGCGAGCGGCCGGAGCCGTCGCGATGAAAGTAACAATAGGGGAGGCGCGGATCGACGCTGCCATCCGCGACGCTGACCCACTCGCCGCCCTCAAGCGGGCGCACCCGCCCGGCCTGATGGGGCGAGAGGATCACGTAGCGCATCCCGGCGTCGATCAGCGCGCCCAGGGTCGCGTCGTTGCAAGCGGTCTCGGGCAGCCACATAGCCTCGGGCTGGCGATCGAAGTGATGACGGAACGCGGCGATTCCCCAGGTGATTTGCGCGCGTCGGTCGCGCTCGTTGCATAGCGGCAGGATCGCGTGGTTGTACGCTTGGGCGATTGCGTTACCGTGGCCGCGCCGGGTGCGGAGGCTGGTGCGGTCGGCCTCGAGGATCCGAGCGTAGGTTTGCGGATGCATCCGCTCGATCCAGCCCAGCAGGGTTGGCCCGAAGTTGAAGCTCACCGATGCGTAGTTGTTGACGATCCGCTCGATATCGCCGCGGCTGTCGAAAATGCGTGCGAACCCGTTGGGCCGGTAGCATTCGGAGTGGACCCGTTCGTTCCAATCGTGGAACGGGCGGGCGCTCTCCTCGGGATCGAGCGCGCCGGTCCATGGGTTCTCGCGCGGCGGCTGATAAAAGTGACAATGGACAATAACCGGATTCATCGGTCCGACTGGGAGCGGCAAAGCGCTGCGGGGCTCTGGCTCGGTGTCGAATAAACCCCTGATTACTGATGTTACAGGCCGCGCCCACCGCGATCCATCAGGTATCCCAGGTGATCGCGGTTTCACGACACCTTAACCGGCGCGGCAGTCGCCTGCCCGTGCCCGTTCATTTAAGATTTCAGCGTGAAGGAGATTTTAGCGTCCGATTCGGGGCAGGAGGAGCAGCGCGGCTTGCGATTTAATCATCATATGATCGAGGCCGTCACCCCGTGCGTGGACTGCGGGCGATACCCGGCCAAACGCATTGTTGGCGAGCATTGTGTGGTCGAGGCCGACGTGTTTCGCGACGGCCACCAGGTGGTGCGTGCGGCGGTGCGATGGCGGCGCGCCCGCGACCACTCCTTTATGGAATCGCCGATGGAGCCGCTGACCAACGACCGCTGGCGCGGTCAGTTCCCGCTCGACGAGAACACCCGTTACGTTTTCACCGTAATCGCCTGGACCGACCCGTATGCCTCGTGGCTGGGCGACTTCAGGAAATGGGTCGAAGCAGGGCGCCGCGACGCCGGCTCGGAACTGCTCGAAGGAATCGCGCTCCTGAGGGAGATCCACCAGCGCGCCGACGGCGGCGAGAAGCGGGCGCTCGCAGCGTTCCTGGCCAAGCTCAAGGGCGAGAGCGACGGACGCGCGGCGCTGGCGATCTTCTCGGATCCAAATCTGGGCGAACTGGCAGCCCGCCTCGGCCAGCGGGTCGATGCGACCACCTATGCGCGCTTGCTGGAGGTCATCGCCGATCGGCCGCGCGCGCGGTGCAGCGCATGGTACGAGATGTTCCCGCGTTCGCAGGGGCGCGAGCCCGGCCGCGGCGCAACCCTGCGCGAGGCGGCGGCGCGTCTGGCCGACATCCATGAGATGGGCTTCGACGTGGTCTACCTCCCACCCATTCATCCCATCGGCAGGAGCTTTCGCAAAGGCCCGAACAACTCGCCGATTGCGAATCCCGACAGTCCCGGCAGTCCGTGGGCGATCGGCAGCGCGGCGGGCGGCCACACCGCGATTGAACCGGCGCTCGGCGGGCTCGAGGATTTCGATTATTTCGTGGCTGAGGCCAACGGCCTTGGGATGGAAGTGGCGCTCGACTTCGCGCTCCAATGCTCACCCGACCATCCCTGGATCACCGAGCATCCCGACTGGTTCTACCACCGGCCCGACGGCTCAATCCGCTACGCCGAGAATCCGCCCAAGGAATACCAGGACATCTATCCGCTGAACTTCGATTCGCCCGAACGCGAGGCGATAGCTCAAGAGATACGCGCGATATTGCGCTTCTGGATCGGGCATGGGGTGAAGATTTTCCGGGTCGATAATCCGCATACCAAGCCGGTCGATTTCTGGGCGTGGCTGATCGGCGAAATCCAGGCCGGGAATCCGGAGGTCATCTTTCTGGCCGAAGCCTTCACGCGGCCCAAGCTGATGCGGGCGCTGGCCAAGGCCGGCTTCACCCAGTCGTATACCTATTTCACGTGGCGCAATACCAAGGCCGAGCTGACCGAATATCTGACCGAGCTGACCCGGACCCCGATGCAGGATTACTTCCGGCCCAATTTTTTCACCAACACACCGGATATCCTGATGCCGATCCTGCAGCGCGGCGGAGCCCCGGCCTTCAAGATGCGCCTGGTGCTGGCGGCGACGCTCTCGCCCGCCTACGGAATCTACAGCGGCTACGAGCTATGCGAGAACGAGGCGCTGCCGGGCACCGAGGAGTACCGCAATTCGGAGAAGTACGAGATCCAGGTGCGCGACTGGAATCGGCCCGGCAACATCAAGGGCTTCATCGCGAGGATAAACCAGATTCGGCGCGATAATCCCGCCCTGCAGCTATTCACCAACCTGAGGTTTCTAACCACCGACAACGATCAGATAATGCTCTACGTGAAGGCTACCGGCGACCTGCGCAATGTCATCCTGGTGGCCGTGAACCTGGACCCCTTCAGCCCGCACGAATGCACGGCCGTCGTTGCGCCGGAGGCGATCGGTGTTGGCGCGGGCGCGGCATATTTTGTGACCGACCTGCTCACCGGCAATCGCTACCGATGGTCGGAACGCAACTATCTGCGCTTGGAGCCGTCGGCCGCGCCTGCGCATATATTCCTGGTGAGCAGGGAACAATAGTGGCGCGCCCGGAAATCGCGCTGGTGGACGATCCGCTCTGGTACAAGGACGCGATCTTCTACGAGCTTCGCGTGCGGTCGTACTACGACAGCGACGGCGATGGAGTGGGGGACTTTCGCGGCTTGACCGAGAAGCTCGACTACCTGCAGCATCTCGGCGTCACCGCGCTCTGGCTGCTGCCGTTCTATCCTTCGCCGCTGCGCGACGACGGCTACGACATCTCGGACTATACCGACATTCATGCCGACTGCGGCACGCTGCATGACTTCAAACGTTTCCTGAAGGAGGCTCATCGCCGCGGCCTGCGCGTGATCACCGAGCTGGTCGTGAATCACACCTCGGATCAGCATCCCTGGTTCCAGCGCGCGCGGCGCGCGCCGCCGGGCAGCCGCTATCGCGATTTCTACATCTGGAGCGATACCGCCGAGAAGTTCAAAGAGGCGCGCATCATCTTCCAGGACTTCGAACGCTCCAACTGGTCGTGGGATCCGCTCGCGCACGCCTATTACTTCCATCGCTTCTACTCGCATCAGCCGGACCTCAACTACGACAATCCCGAGGTCCGGCGCGCGACCCTCAACGCGCTCGACTTCTGGTTCTCGATGGGGGTGGACGGGATGCGGCTCGACGCGATCCCGTATCTCTACAAGCGCGAAGGCACCAGCTGCGAGAATCTGCACGAGACCCACGCCTTCTTGCAGGAGATGCGCGCGCACATCGACCGCAAGTTCAAGAATCGCATGTTCCTGGCGGAGGCCAACCAGTGGCCCGAGGATGCGGTCGCCTATCTCAACGCCGCCGAATGCCAAATGGCGTTTCACTTTCCCGTGATGCCGCGCATCTTCATGGCGGTGCGGATGGAGGATCGGTTTCCGCTCACCGATATCTGGAACCAGACCCCGGCGATCGACGAGACCTGCCAGTGGGCGCTGTTCCTGCGCAATCACGACGAACTGACGCTCGAAATGGTCACCGAGGAGGAGCGCGAGTACATGTACCGCGCCTATGCGCAGGAATCGCGCATGCGGCTCAACCTTGGGATCCGCCGCCGGCTCGCGCCGCTGCTCGGCAACAATCGCCGCGCGATCGAGCTGGTCAACGCGCTGCTGTTATCGATGCCGGGAACGCCGGTAGTCTACTACGGCGACGAAATCGGGATGGGCGACAACGTCTATCTCGGCGATCGCGACGGCGTGCGCACGCCGATGCAATGGAGCGGCGATCGCAATGCGGGCTTCTCCAGCGCCAATCCGCAGCAGCTCATCCTCCCGGTCAGCATCGATCACGAGTACCACTATCAGACTGTCAACGTCGAAGCGCAGGACCGCAACCGCCATTCGCTCCTGTGGTGGATGCGCCGGCTGATTGCGCTGCGCAAGCAATACAAGGCCTTTGGCCGCGGCACGATGGAGCTGTTGAGCCCCGAAAATGCCCGCGTGCTGGCGTTCGTCCGCAGTTATGGCGACGAGCGGATTCTGGTGGTGGCGAATCTGTCGCGCTTCGTTCAGTACGTCGAGCTGGATTTGAGCCGCTTTCGCGGGATGGTGCCGGTCGAGCTGATCGGCCGGACCGCGTTTCCGCCGATCGGCGAGCAGCCCTACTTCCTGACGCTCGGGCCGCACAACTTCGACTGGTTCGCGCTCGAGCCGCCGCGCAAGGAGACCATCGAGCTGGCCGCCGCCGCCGCGAGCACGCCGCACATCGAAGCCGCGGGCTCCTGGGAGAGCTTCATCCGCGGCGAGGGGCGTGAGCTCATCGAGCCGGCGCTGGCCGCCTATCTGCCGCGCGCGCGATGGTTTCGAAGCAAGGCGCGCAACGTCAAGCGTGCGGCGATCAACGACCTGATACCGGTCCACGAAGCCAATGGCACGGTTCTGGGCCTGGTCGGAGTCGAATACACCTACGGCGAGCTCGAAACCTACGTGATTCCGATCGCGTGGGCCGAGGGCGACCGGGCCGCGGAACTGCGCGCGCGGGCGCCGGGGCGAGCTATCGCAGAGCTGCGCCTGACGAGCCGTAGCGGCGGCGTCGACGGACTGGTTTACGACGCGGGCGCGGACCCGGAATTCTGCCACGCGCTGCTGGGTATCATCGAGCGCCGCCGTCACCTGCGCGGCGAGCAGGGCGAGCTGCGGGTCGGCGTCACCGCGGCTTGGCCCGGGATTCGCGCAGCGTTGGACGGCAGTACCGAGGTCAGGCCGATTCGCGCCGAGCAGAGCAATTTCTCGATGGTATTCGGCGACCGGCTGATTCTGAAGATGTTCCGGCGCCTGGACCGAGGTCTCAATCCTGATCTCGAGGTCGGGCGCTTCCTTACCGAGCGGGCGAGCTTCCCTCATACCCCGCCGCTCGCCGGATGGCTCGAATATCAGACCGGCCGCGATGAACCCAAGACAATGGCGGTGCTGCACGGCTTCGTACCCAACCAGGGCGACGCCTGGGAGTACACCAGCCACGAGCTGATGCGCTATTTCGAGCGCGCAGTCACCAAGAAGGACGTCAACCTCGCGCTTTCCAATCGACCGTTGGTCGAGCTGATTACTGGGCAGGAACCCTCGACCGCGATCCGCGACCTGATCGGCGCCTATCTCGGAGTGGCGGCGCTGCTCGGCCGGCGGACCGCGGAGCTGCATCTGGCGCTCGCCGCCGGTATCGACGATCCGGCGTTCGCACCCGAACCATACTCGACGCTCTATCAGCGCTCGGCCTATCAGTCGATGCGCAATCTGCTGGGCCAGGTCCTGCGGCAGATACGCGGCCGCATCGAATCGGTCGAGCCGGAGCTGCGTGCTCCGCTCCAGCGCCTGGTCGCCAGCCAGGACCGTATCGCGGCGCGCTTCGGGGCGTTCATGAGCCGGCGCTTCAACATGGTCCGCACGCGCTGCCACGGCGACCTGCATCTCGGCCAAATCCTCAACACCGGCAAGGACTTCATGATCATCGATTTCGAGGGCGAGCCGGCGCGTTCGGTCGACGACCGCCGCCGCAAGCGCTCGCCGCTGCGCGACGTGGCCAGTATGCTGCGCTCGTTCCATTACGCGTCGCTGGTCGGGCTGTTCGAGCGGCTGAGCAGCGGCGCACTCGGGATCAACGATTTCAATGCGATGGAGCCGTGGGCGCGCCTATGGCAGACCTGGTGCTCGTGGGCGTATCTCGACGGTTACCTGAAGGTCGCCGGCCACGCGCCGTTCGTCCCCAAGGATCGCGAGGACCTGCGCGTGCTGCTCGACGCGCTGCTGCTGGAAAAAGCCATCTACGAGATCGGCTACGAGCTGAACAACCGGCCCGACTGGCTGCGCGTGCCGATCCACGGCATCGAGGAGATTCTCGGAACGGAGGCCGGCGGTGCGGGGTGATGCAGGAGATAGCGGGTTGACGGCGGCCGAAGTTAAAGGGCTGCTTGAACTTCGCCAAGCTGATCCGCACGCTATCCTCGGTCCCCATCCGCTCGACCATGGCGTGATGGTGCGGGCGCTGCGTCCCGATGCCGACCAGGTCGTGCTGCTCCCCGACGACGCGCCGGCGCAGCCGATGCAACGCCACCCGCGCGGCGGCCTGTTCGAGACGCTGGTCCTCGATCGCACCCGGCTCACCTATCGTCTCGAGCTGCATTACGCGGGCGGCAAGGTCAGCACGATTCACGATCCCTACGCCTTCGCTCCCACGCTCGGCGAGCTCGACCTTTATCTAATCAACTCGGGGCGCGATGAGCGCACCTACCAGAAGCTGGGCGCCCATCCGGGCGAACACGGCGGCGTTCGCGGCGTGGCATTCGCGGTATGGGCGCCGAACGCGGCAGGCGCCAGCGTGGTGGGCGACTTCAACCATTGGGACGGCCGCATCCACCAGATGCGCTCGCTCGGCGGTTCGGGAATCTGGGAGCTGTTCATCCCGGAACTCGAGGCCGGCGCCTGTTACAAGTACGAGCTGCGCACGCGCGGCGGCGGTCCGCCGATGCTCAAGACCGATCCGTATGCCACGGCGATGGAGGAGCCGCCGCGAACCGGTTCCGTGGTCTACCAGCCCGCTTATCGCTTCACCGATCGGGAGTGGCTCGAGCGCCGCGCGAAGATCGATCCATATCGGTCGCCGATGTCGACCTACGAGGTTCATCTTGGATCGTGGCGGCGCGATCCCGCCGACAACCATCGCCCGCTCTCGTATCGCGAGATCGCCCCGATGCTCGCCGATTACGTGAGCGAGATGGGCTTCACGCACGTCGAGCTGATGCCCGTGATGGAGCATCCGTTCGCCGGCTCATGGGGCTACCAGGTGAGCGGCTATTTTGCGCCCACCGCGCGCTGGGGCAGTCCTGACGATTTCCGCTTCCTGGTCGACCATCTGCACGGCCGCGGAATCGGCGTCATCCTTGATTGGGTGCCGGCCCACTTTCCCAAGGACGATTTCTCGCTCGGCCGCTTCGACGGCACCGCGCTCTACGAGCATCTCGACCCCCGCCAGGGCGAGCATCCCGACTGGGGCACCTACGTCTTCAATTACGGCCGCAGCGAGGTCCGTGCCTTTCTGATCGCCAGCGCGCTTAACTGGCTCGGCGAGTATCACGCCGACGGCTTGCGCGTCGACGCGGTCGCCTCGATGCTCTATCTCGATTACGGCCGGCGCGCGGGCGATTGGATTCCCAACCGTTACGGCGGACGCGAAAATCTGGATGCGGTCGAGTTCATCCGCCAGTTCAACGAGACCGTCTACCGGCTCAACCCGGGCGTCACGATGGTGGCCGAGGAATCAACCGCGTGGGGCGCGGTCAGCCGCCCGATCCATGTCGGCGGACTCGGCTTCGGCTTCAAGTGGGACATGGGCTGGATGCACGACACGCTGCATTACTTCACCCTCGAGCCCATCCATCGCCGCTTCCATCACCATGATCTCACCTTCGGCTTTCTCTATGCCTGGAGCGAGAACTTCGTCCTGCCGCTCTCGCACGACGAGGTCGTG
>JBGPMT010000106.1:0-9268 GCA_041487135.1 Binataceae bacterium (SeqCode)
CAAACGGGCTGGAGGGAGCGCGTCGCTCTCTCCAGCCCGTTTGCCTTCATCGCTTTCTTTATACTGCCTCGCCCAGGCCTCCGCCCTCGCAGAGTCGATAACTCGTGAAGTCCGCGAAGACCCTCAGCGCGCCTCTATTGGGTGCAGGGCTCAGCCCTGCTGCGAGGCGGTGAGAGGGCACCTTCCGCGGCGCCCCTTCAACAGCAAGGGTCAGTAGATCGGCACCGATTCGGTCAACGTGAACGTCCCGAACTGAGCGATTTCTTCTTCGAGCGAAGACGTTATGCTTGAGACGGGGGTCTCCTCGTGCTGCGCAAGATCATCGGCTTCCATCAGGACCACAATCGCGATTGGGTCGCGGAGCTTAAGTGCGGCCATGGCCAGCACGTGCGCCATCAACCGCCCTGGCACATGCGAGAGTGGGTGACGAGCGCCGAGGGCCGCGCCGCGCGAGTCGGCGCGGAACTGGATTGCCATAAATGCGACGACGGCGCGCCGCCCGATGATTGGACGGCGGGGCGAAACCTCTGACCAGCGCTCCTGGACCGCCCGCTAGCCGGCGCGCTTGCGCGCCTGCACCTTATGGCCGGTCAGCCGGGCCGCGAGCCTGGCCGGCAAGAAGGTCCTGAGCAGCCGCATCCAGGTACCGAACTGGAATCGCCCGGCCTGCAACGAGCGGCGAAACGCCCGGCGCGCCGTGACCCGGTCGCCTTCCAGCAGCGCGACGCGGCCGATATGGTTCAGCCGGTTGCGCACCAGCCGCGGTGAGACCACGCCGGGGATGCCTTCGAACTGGACCAGGTCGCGAAAAAACGGCGCCACATAAAATTCGTCGCGCACCGAGCCGATCAGCGGCTTCTGGTAGACGCGGATCGCCGGCCGCACGTAGCGTCCGGTGCGGCCGTCCCTGCGCCGGTTCCATCGGCGCGCCAGGTTCCCGCTGATGTACTCCTGCTTGGGGATATAGTGGTGATTTTTCTCCGCGAAAGCGCAGGTCAGGAAGACTCCGTCCATCCCGAGGTCGTCGAAGATCACGATTCCGCCCGGCCTGAGAAGCTGGTCGATGAAGTAGAAGTCGATGAACGCCGCTTCGAAGCGATGGTCGCCGTCGATGAAGGCGAGGTCGAAGCGGCGCCCCGCGCCGACCATCCGGGGCAGCACGATTTGCGAGGGCTCCTCGTAAAAGTCGATCAGCTCAAGGGCGCCCGCCTCGCGCACCGCCCGCAGCGCGGCGTTGTGGAAGTTCTTTGATTGGAAGGGATCGATCACCGCATGGCATCCGGGCCGCGCGGTGCCGATCTCGGCCAGCGCTTCGAGCATGAAGAGCGTCGACATCCCCCACGCCATCCCGATCTCGAGCGTCGCCGCGGGCCGGTACTCGCGGCATACGCCAGCGATGAAGGCGCCGCGCTCGGCGGTCACGCTGAGGGTATCGAGTTCGCAGACCACGCCGTCGTCGCCGATGAGCTGGCGCGTGGCGTAGAGCTGATCGATATGCCGGCGAATCGCGTCGGCGGCGGCCGCGCGTGGCGCGCTCGCTGCTCCCATCTAGCGGCGGTCCCGGAAAATCATCTGGTCATCGATTCTGCCACCGATCAATTCGGCACCAGCGCGATCGCGCGGACCGGGCTGCCGCTGCCGTTGGCGATCTTGAGCGGCGCAGCGATCACGATTGCGCCGGTGGGCGGGAGCTGATCGAGATTGCACAGGCTCGCCAGTCCGAACTTGCCCGCCCCATGCATCGTGGAATGATTCGAGAAGGGTAGTTCGAACTTCGCGGCCTGCCCGGCATCGGTGCCGACGGTCTCGACGCCGACCCCGAGCACGTCGCGCTCGCGGGCCAGGAATTCGGAGGCCGACTTGTGAAAGCCGGGACTGTGCGGACCGTCGGGCGAGTCGTTGAGAAACGCGTCGCCGGTGCGCTTGCTCCAGTCGGTGCGCAGCAGCAGCCAGGCGCCGGGCGGGATGCGGCCGTGATCCTGCTCCCACTTGAGCACGCGCTCGGGGGTCAGCAGGAAGTCGGGGTTGGCGGCGACCTCGCCCGAGACGTCGATCACGCAGGCCGGGCCGACGAACTTGGCGGGCGGAATCGTATCGGTGGTGTTGTTGGGGAGATCCTTGCCGGTCGCCCAGTGGATGGGCGCGTCGAAGTGAGTGCCAGTATGCTCGCCGAGATCGAGATTGTTCCAGTACCATCCGGGCCCGCGCGAATCGAACTTCGAGATAACGTCCACCGCCAGCGGATGCGATTGCGCGAATTGCGGCGGCAGATGGATGATCGGGGTGTCGGGCGCGAGAAGCACGGTGAGATCGACCACCCGGACGCGGCCCGCGGCCAGGTCGGCCAGCAACATCTGTAGTCCCTGCGAGGCCATCGTAAAGTCTCCTCCTCGGCGTCTTATACCGCGCACCGGGCGGAAATTGGAAACCGGCCGATCGCGGTGCTCGGACGCGCCGGCCGATGGCGCGTCGGCGGAGATTTTGACAGCCGCTCGCGTTTGGTGAATAAGTCGGGCGGACGATCGATCAATCCTCCGAGGATAGGCGAACATGAAAGTCAAAGCCGCAGTCGCGTACAAGGCCGGTGAGCCGCTCCGCATCGAGCAGGTCGAGCTCGAGGGCCCAAAGAAGGGCGAGCTGATGGTCGAGATCAAGGCGAGCGGCGTATGCCATACCGACGCCTTCACGCTCTCGGGCGCGGACCCCGAGGGACTCTTCCCGTCGATTCTCGGCCACGAAGGCGCCGGGGTGGTGCTCGAGGTCGGGCCCGGCGTCACCTCGGTCAAGCCGGGCGATCACGTAATCCCGCTCTATATTCCCGAATGCCGCCAGTGCAAGGCGTGCCTTTCGGGCAAGACCAATCTCTGCACCGCGATTCGCGAGACCCAGGGCCGCGGCGTGATGCCCGACGGGACCAGCCGCTTCTCGATCGGCAGCAACCGGCTCCATCACTACATGGGGACCTCGACGTTCGCGAACTACACGGTGCTGCCCGAGATCTCGGTCGCCAAGGTGCGCGAGGACGCGCCGTTCGAGAAGATCTGCTACATCGGATGCGGCGTGACCACCGGGATCGGCGCGGTGATCAACACCGCCAAGGTGCAGGTCGGCGATACGGTGGTGGTGTTCGGCCTGGGCGGCATCGGGCTCAACGTGATCCAGGGGGCGCGGCTGGCGGGCGCGCGGATGATCGTCGGAATCGATCTCAATCCGGCCCGCAAGGCGATCGCGGAAAAATTCGGGATGACGCACTTCGTCAATCCCGATGAAGCCGGCGACGACCTGGTCGCCTACCTGGTCGACCTGACCGGCGGCGGCGCGGATTTCTCGTTCGAGTGCGTCGGCAACGTCAAGCTGATGCGTCAGGCGCTGGAGTGCTGCCATCGCGGATGGGGCACCTCGGTGATTATCGGCGTGGCCGGCGCGGGCCAGGAAATCTCGACGCGGCCCTTTCAGCTCGTCACCGGACGCACCTGGAAGGGCACCGCGTTCGGCGGCGCGCGCAGCCGGCGCGACGTGCCGAAGATCGTCGACTGGTACATGGAGGGGCGCATCAATATCGACGACCTGATCACGCACGTGATGCCGCTCGAGAAGATCAACGAGGCCTTCGAGCTGATGCACGCGGGCAAGTCGATCCGCAGCGTGGTGACCTTCTGAGCATCGATCGGACCCAGCTTGAATGGCCCTGACCGTTCGGCGATCATCCTCACGTGATCAGGGCTTCAAGCGTGGCGCTGGTAATCGCGCTCGGGGCGGCGCTTGGCGGATGCTCGCATCAACAGGCCAAGACTCCCCAACAGCAGTTCCTCGAAGCGCTCAAGCGCGGCAACTCCGCGCAAGCGAGCCAAGTCTGGCTGCAGATGGACCCCGAGGAGCGCATCAAGTTCGAGCGCGGCCAGGGCCTGCAGCCCGCGCAGACGCCTAAGGAGATGCAGCAGGAAGTGATGCGCCGCGCGATGGAGGAGTCGGCCGGCGACGCGCCCGACGAGTCCTCGATGACGCCGGCGCCGGGCGGCGGCCTGGGCGATCTTCCGCACTATCTGAACAGCCCGCAGGCGGGCGGCGGCGCGAGCCCTTGAATCGACACCCGTCTGCCTGATCGGGTTCGTCACGGCCGGCCGCGGGCCCCACTGGGCGAGGTCTCGATCGATGGATTTCGAATTCTCCGCGGATCACAAGCTGCTCCAATCGACGCTGCGCGACTTTGCCGCGCGCGAGCTGGCTCCCGCCTATCCATCGCGCGACCGCGACGCCGATCTCCCGCGCGACCTCGTTCGCCAGTTGGGCGCGATGGGCCTGCTGGCGCCGATCGTCGCCCCGCGCTTCGGCGGCAATGGGCTTGATTACGTGGCGCTGGGAATCGCCCACGAGGAGATCGCGCGCGCCGATTTCAACGCCGCCTATGTCCTGCTGCTCTCGGCACTGGTCGGCGCGATCGTCGCGCAGCATGGCGATGATGCGCAGCGCGCCGCGATTCTGCCGCCGATCTGCCGCGGTGAGGCGCTCGCCGCCCTCGCCGTGACCGAGCCGGGCGCGGGTTCCGATGCGGCGCACATCAAGCTGAGCACGCGGCGCGAGGGCGATAGCTACCTGCTCGACGGCGAGAAAAGCTCGATCTCTTTCGCGTCGTCGGCCGACGGGGCGCTGGTGATGGCGCGCACCGGCACTATCGAGGCCGGGGCGCGCGGCGTCAGCGCCTTTTACGTCGATCTGAACGGCGCAGGAATCAGCCGCACGCGCTTTCGCGACCTCGGTTCGCGCGCGGTCGGGCGCGGCTCGCTGTTCTTCGATTCGGTGCGCGTGCCGGCCACGATGCGCATCGGACTCGAGGGCGCGGGCTTCGCGCAGGTGATGCAGGGTTTCGATTTCAGCCGCGCGCTGATCGGACTGATGTGTCTCGGCGCCGCGCAACAGAGCCTGGAGGAAACCTGCCAATACGTGACCGAGCGCCAAGCCTTCGGCGGTGCTCTCGCGCGCTTTGAGGGCGTCTCGTTCCCGCTCGCTGAGGCCGCGGTGCGAATTCGCGCCGCCCGCCTGCTCTGCTACGAGGCGCTATGGCTTCGCGATCGCGGCGAGCCGCACGGATGGCTTGCGGCGGGATGCAAGTGGTGGGCGCCGGAGCTGGCCGCCGAGGTGATTCACCAGTGCCTGCTGCTCCACGGCCATTTCGGCTACAGCCTCGACCTGCCGCATCAGCAGCGGCTGCGCGACGTAATCGGTCTGGAGATCGGCGATGGCACCGCTCAGATCATGAAGCTGTTGGTCGCGCGGGAATTGCTAGGCCCGGCCGCGCGGCCATACTAAGTGCAATAGTCAGTTCGCGATGGGCGTCGGGATGCTGTTGGCGAGGAACCGGGACACCTCCTTTTCGACCGCGGTGCCCGCGAAAAAGTCCGGCCGGTTCGCAGTCCAGAAGCTCACCGCGTTGTCGAACACGAACTGGCGCAGATTGTCCTTCGAGATCAGACCGCGCTCAACCAGTTCGTAAGCCTCCTCGGCGACCTCCGACATCTCGGGCACGTCCCAGTGGCCGATATCCGACCCGTAGAGCGCGTTGAAACCGATCTCGAACGGGATTCCATTGCTCCGGAACGCCATCGCATTCAACGGGTCGTCGCCCTCGCATCCGAAATAAAACTGATTGACGAAAATATCTCGAATATCCTCCGGCCCGCGGATGCCGCTTTGCGCAAACTCGTCGCGCAGGAATGGATATTCGTCCGTCACCGGCAGAAATGAATAATTGCCCGTGACGATCTCAGGGTCGCCCTCGCTCCGCCGCTGTCCATAGCGTCGAGTCAGCTCGGCGAGCAGCTCCCGATTGATGTGGTCCGGATTATAGTGCTCCACCGCTTCACGATTACGTTTCCGCCAGTGGGATATCAAGTCGCAGTAGAGCGACACGGCCCACGGAATCCCGCCTTCCAGGAAAGCGAAACGCAGCGTCGGAAAGCGCCGCGGCACGCCGCCCATCACCAGGCCCTTGCAGATCGCCGCGGCGCTCGAAGCGAAGCTGCCGATATGGTTGTAGACATAGTTCGAGATCGATTGGCGGCTCCCCCAGGTATAGCCGAGCGGATGGAAGGTCGGGTTGATGCCGAGCTCGACGCACCTGGCCCAGAACGGATCGTAATCGTGATCGCTGTCGAGTCCGTAAACGTCGAGCCAGTAGGCATAGGCGCAACTCCGGACGAACGAATATCAAGTCAGCCCCGGGAATCTCAATTAGTTTTGATGCCTACTTGAGTCCGTTGGCGAAGAGCTTGTTGACCTCGCTCTCGACCGCGGTGCCGTCGAAGAACCTGGGATTGGTCGAGCACCAGAATTTCACCGCGTTGACGAATACGAACTCGCGCAGTTCCTCGCCGGTGATAAGCCCCTGTTCGACCAGCTCGTAAGCCTCTTCCGCCACCTCCGACATATCCGGAACATCCCAGTGGCCGATATCCGAGCCGTAGAGGGCGTTGAGCCGGGCGTTGAACGGCGTGCCGTTGGGCCTGAAGGCCATCGCGTTCAACGGATCGTCGCCCTCGCATCCGAAGTAGAACTGGTTGGCGAAGACGTCGCGGATCTCCTCCGGCGAGCGAATCCCGCTGGGCGCCCATTCGTCGACCAGATTGCGGTCCTCGCCAATCTCCATCGACTCGATCAAAGCGCCCAGCACCCGGTCCGCGCGGCCCTCGGTGAAGCGTCCGCCGTAGCGTCCGGCAAGTTCGAGGAAGCGGGCTTTGTCGACCAGCGCGGGATTGTAATTCTCGATCCCTTCGCGGTTGCGCTTCTGCCAATGCGATATCAAATCGCAAAACAGACTGCGCGCCCACGGCACGCCGCCCTCGAGGAAGGCGAAGGTCAGCTTGGGAAATCGTTTTGGCACGCCGCCCAGGAGCAGCGATCTGCATACCGCCTCGGCGCTGGCGGCAAAGTTGCCGAGATGGTTGTGCACGTAGTTGCTAATCGATTGCCGCGTGCCCCACCCGTAGCCCACCGAATGGAAGGTCGGCGAAATTCCCAGCTCCTGGCATTTGGCCCAGAATGGATCGTAGTCGTGCTCGCTGTCGAGCCCGAAGGTGTCCATCCAGTAGGCCCAGTTGCTGACGCCGGGGAACTTCTTCTCGGCCGCCGGAATCGGACGGCGCACGTAGCTCGCGACCATCGCGGTCTTCAGCCCGAGGTCCTTGACGCAATGTTCGAGCTCCGCAATCGCCTCCTGCGGCGTATGCATCGGGATAGTCGCGGCGGTGGTAAGACGATCGCTGTATTCACGGAACATATCCGCGCGCATGTCATTGATCGCGCGGCACGAGGCGCGCCGGATTTCCTCATCGGCGACCTCGATGGCGAGAAACGCCAGCGTCGGATAGACGACTGAGTAGTCCAGTCCCATCTCGCCGAGCCGCTCATACAGGAGCTTCGGCATCACCGCCGTCGCGAGGTCAACCGTATTGCGCGCCGGAAGTCCGCGCCACGTCGGCCGCATCGCGCGCCGCTCGCGCCGTTCCTCCATCGAGAAAAACTTCCAGCGCGGATCCTGGAAGGTGCCGTGGAAGGCGGTCTTCCAGCCTTCGACGACGCGCTCGCCGCCGGCCGCCTTGAGATAATCGAGCATCACCGGCATCAGTTCGAAAGTATGACCGTCGGAGTCGATAATCGGATGATTCAGGCGGGCCCGGACGCGGGCGGACTTGGACTCGTGCCGCGGCGTTGCCGATGCAGCCATTTTACTATCTCCCCTGTGACAGCATTTGTATCACCAGCCGTCCAGTGACTATTGCCAATTGACTATGCGTGAAACCTTGCGCGCCAGCGATCGACGGCTGCGCGGTTAACCACCGTCTTTGGAACTTCGCCATCCAGAATCGACCGAATGGTCTCGACCGCCATCTCGAAGCCCGGGGCTTCGACGTTCTGGCCGTGACCGATGATATGCGGCGTCATGATGAGCTTGTTGGGGTCGACCTGGAACAGCGGGCTTTCACGCTCGAGCGGCTCGTTGCCGAAGACGTCGAGCGCGGCGCTCGCGATGATTCCCTCGTTCAGTGCTTTCGCCAGGTCCGCCTCATTGACCACGCCGCCGCGCGCCGTGTTCACCAGGCAGGCATCGCGCTTCATCTGCCGCAACTCGCGCATCGTTATCAGATTGCGCGTCTCCGCGGTCAGCACCACGTGCAGGCTCACGACGTCGGATTCCTTCAGCAGCTCCTCGAGACCGAGCTTCTCGATTCCGAACTTCCGTGCGGCCTCGGCGCCGAGGTACGGATCGTAGCCGACCAGCCGCATCCCCCAGCCGCCCAGGCGTTGCGCCGTCTCTTGTGCAACGCGGCCCATCCCGACCAGCCCTACGGTCCGGCCCTTCATCATCAGGCCGCGGTTGCCCACCTTGTACCAGCCGCCCGTGCGGACCTCGGCCTCGTTGCGCTTGAGTCCTTTCATCAGTACGACGATCAGACCGACGGTCGCTTCAGCCAGGCCGATAAAATTCTCGGGCGCCGGGCTGTTGCAGATCAGAACTCCGCGCCGGGTCGCCGCCTCCTGGTCCATCTTGTCGACGCCAATCACCGCGCATACCAGGGTCTGCAGATTGGGGCAGGTTTCGATTACGCGCGCTTCAATCTTGTCGCGCGGGCAGACCAGCGCCGCGTCGGCGTCGCCAATCAGGTTGATCAGCTCTTCGCTGGTCGGATCGCCGCCGCTGTACCACTTGAAGGGACCGACCGTTACGTCGAAGCCGGCTTCGATCAACGCCTCGCGCGGGCGGCCGACTGACGGCTCGCGCGTGAGGACCACTTTCTTGTAGCGCCTGTTCATTGGTCACCGCCGGGCGAGGAGCGAAGCTTCCGAATGTCCCGGGCGCGGGGCGCTCGGAGTCTTCCCCCTGAATCTGCTATATCGCACAGAGGCCTGCTTGCAGTCAAAAACCGACCTCATGGTAGGTGGTTCAATCACACGCGGATGCAGTTGGCATGGATGACCGCCTGCCGCCGCTCCTCGCGAACCACCTTTAGCGCCCGCTCCAGCACCGCGGGAAACTGGCGCGGAATTCGCGACCACTCGCGATCGCGAGGAGGGCGTCATTCCGAACTCGATCAGCATCCGGAGCATCTTGGCGCAGCCCCGGCGCTTTCACTGATTGAACACTTGGAAGTCCAGCACATTGATCGGGATGTCGCGCTCATTGAGGTAGTCCACGATGCGCTCGGTGCTATCGTCCAACGATGACGCGACGACAACGATCTGATGACTCTGGTTCAGCGAATCCTCATCGAGA